>CAMBEI010000012.1 GCA_945865645.1 Chitinophaga pinensis
ATGGAACCTATGACGAACAAAGGGCTAAAAAGCTGCAAAGACAGGGTAAAGCGTTGAACCTGGGAGAAATAGCCTGTTCATTGTCGCACCGGAATTTATATGCAGCCATGATTGAAAACGGCTGGCAAAAAATTTTGATATTAGAAGATGATGTATTGCCCATTGTTGAAAATATGGATGAAATATCTGCTGCATTGGAAGAGTTGCCGGAAGATTGGGAACTGGTTTACTTCGGCTATTTAAAACATGAAAAGGTTACTGCAGGATTAAAGGCAAAACAGTTTTTTTACAAAATATTCAGCTCACTTGGCCTGATGGCCTGGAGCTATAAAATGGTTAATAATCTTTTACCAAAACCTTACTGTACACATTTAAAGAAGGCGGGATTTCACGATTGTACACATGCTTATGCAATTACGCTGCAAGGGGCAAAAAAATTACTGGCAGCACAAACACCTGTTGTTTACCGGGCCGATGATCTTTTATCCTCAACAATTATGAAGGGAGAACTGAATGCTTTTGTAACCGAGCCTAAGTTTTTTGACCAGGAAATATTTCAAAATGCTGCTATAGCATCTGAAATAAAAATGTGATCAGATGTTATGAATCAACTTTTGTAGCTCTTCAGTATTTTCCGAATTCTACGACTTTAAGTTATTCATCATTTGTATTAGGATCTTTTAACGGGAAAAGAAATACAGGCATGTTAAAATGCTATTGCATTGCATCAATCTTTTTTTTAAGTGCATTAGCCATTTTCTCATTAATTTTATTTAATTTTTCATGCATCTCCATCGCGCTAGCTTTATCTTTTAACTCAGTATAACAAAATCCTGAATATAGATAAGCTAGGTCAACCTCAGAAACAGCTAAGTTTTTTTTAAATTGTTCAATACCTTCTGTAAATTTTTGACTCCCCCGGTAGGCATGTCCTAATTCATTATAAGCTGGCTTATAGGTATTATCAACCTCAAGGGCTTTTGCAGCGAAGTTTATAGCGTTGTCGTATTCTTTTTTTGCATTGTAAACCCAGGCTAACCCATACCATATATCTTTATTTCTAGTATCAATTGCTACTGCCTTTGTATAATAAAAAATAGAAGAATCAAAATTTTGCTTCGTGTCTCTATAGAGTTTACCCATTGCAATTAATGCTTCTGTGTATTTTGAATTTATAGAAATTGCTATTTTATAGGCGGTAATAGCGTTATCTGTATTTCCTATTTTTAAAAAAATATTTCCCATTTCTACATAAGCTGAATCAAAATATTTGTTTAGAGAAATTGCTTTATTGAAAGCATCTAGTGCTTCTGTAAATTTATCAGTATTTCTAAATTGTATTCCTGTCTTAAAATAAAATGTTACATTTTTTACTTGACTATGGGCAGTAGAAAAAAATAATAAGGCAATAAGAAAAGGCAATAACTGTTTTAGCATAAAAATAACTGTTTGTTGCAAAATAAAACTTTCTATAGTTTTTAAGCAATTTAAGTCAATAAATTTTGTTAAACAGCTAGTTCAATTAGCTCAGACTATCCTAACTTTGCTATCTCAGATGAAATATATTTTTAGTATCATATTTGTATTCTTTTTCTTTCTGTTATTTTATATAACAGCAACAGCACAATGCTCTATTTGCGCTAAAACTGCTTTACAAATGGGCGAAAAGCCTGCACAAGGGATGAATACGGCTATTTTATATTTAATGATGGCGCCTTTTGTTATAGTAGGCATTATTAGCTATAGATGGTGGAAAGGGAATAAGAAGTTTGAGGAAGAAGAGCGCAGTGGGCAGTAAGCAACAGCATACTCCCCCATTGCCAACTGTTAACTGCGGACTGCTATTCAGTAATAATTTTTAATAAAGGCATATAAATTAAAATCCTTCCCCGCTTCTTCAATTTTTTGTTTCAGCATAGTTTTATCAATTGTCATCATTTTCTTTTGTTGTATAAGGTGAAAAGCTTTTTCAGCAAGTAACCAGGACCTTTTTTCATTCTCTTTTATTCGGCTGAAAGAGACGGTAATTGTTTTCAATAATTCAACAACACCTTCTTTATGCGAAGCAATGGTTTTAATTACCGGCACCGGCATAGTGTGATTGTGAAAAGCAGGCGCCAGCATCAATCTTAAATTCTTTACAAACAGATCGGCATCGGGTCTGTCGGCTTTATTTACCACAAACACATCAGCTATCTCCATCAACCCCGCTTTCATGGTTTGAACTTCATCACCTGCTTCGGGTACAACAACCACAATTGTAATATCGGCAAGTCCGGCTATCTCAATTTCACTTTGACCTACACCAACAGTTTCTACAATGATATAATCAAAGGGCGCCGTTTTCATCAGATCACTTATCTCTATTATTTTAGGATGTAACCCGCCTAAAGAACCCCTTGTGGCTAATGAACGTATAAAAACTTTTGGGTTGTTATACCATTCACTCATCCTAATACGGTCGCCAAGTAGCGCACCTAAGTTAAATGGGGAGGAAGGATCAACACAAATAACGGCAACAGATTTTCCTTCAGAAACTAATACCCCAATTAAAGCGTCAACGAGGGTGCTTTTGCCAGCCCCTGGGGGTCCGGTAATACCAATAATGCTTGCTTTAGAAGGTGGTAGTTGTTGTAATAGCTCTTCATAATGAGCTACTTCATTCTCAATATAGGAAATGCATCGGGCAAGTGTTTTTGTATTGCCTTGTATAATTTCATCTATCTGTTGTTCCCACATTCAACAAATTTCATTTTTCTGCAGTCAAATACCAAATTATCCATGATTTTTTTATTGTTTCTTTGTACAATGAATATTTCGGTTGTTATTATTACAAAAGATGAAGGGCATATTATAGCCAATACGCTGCAAAGTTTACAAAGTGTAACCAATGATATAATTATTGTTGATAGTGGTAGTATCGATGACACTATTGCTATTTGTAAAAAACACAATGCGCTCGTTTTTGAAACAGCATGGGCTGGTTATGGTATTAATAAAAATAAAGGCATAGAATTAGCAAAGCATGATTGGATATTAAGCTTAGATGCGGATGAAGCCATTGATAAAGAATTGCAACAAAGTCTTTTGCAACTTTCACTAACAAATGAGGAAGAAGTATTTGATATATGTTTTAAAAATTTCTTTTGTAATAAATGGATTCGTTTTGGAGAATGGGGTTTTGATACCCATATTCGACTCTTTAACCGAAAAAAAGTACAATGGAATAATGTGGCTGTGCATGAGAATTTGGTTTTTTCTGCAAACGTTGTTATAACTAAACTAAAAGGAAATATTTTACATTATACGGTGCATAACCAACAGGAGCATACTGCCAAAACTGATTATTATGCCCGAATGAGTGCAAAGAAGTACGCCGAAGCAGGGAAAAGAACTAATATTTTTAAACAATTTTTTTCAGCATTATTTACATTTACACAACATTATTTTTTTAGGCTTGGTTTTTTGGATGGCAAAGAAGGTTTTATTATTGCTAAAGCTACGGCACGTTATACTTTTTTAAAGTATAAATATATGCGGGTAAAATAGGTTGCTGGTTTTAATTTTTTAAATAAGTAAATTTTAAATTTCTAAACTAATTATCATGATAAAAACTATTTGCTTCGATTTTGGTAATACTCGTTTAAAGGCAGCTGTTTTTGAGAATGAAAATTTTGTTGAAGAAATTATTTTACTAAACAACGAAAGGTCAACTATTGAAAAATTATTAACAGATTACAAACCCCAGAAAACAATTTTATCTTCTGTAATAGATCATAATATTGAAATAGAAAATGTACTGGCTGCTCATTCGGTATTTCATAAACTATCACATTTAACCAAAGTAAATTTTACAACCCCGGTAGGGAAGCCAGAAACAATAGGTGCAGATAGATTGGCAATTTCGGCAGCTGCTGTTCATTTTTATCCTGGAAAAAATACTTTAGTTATTGCTTTAGGTAGCTGTATTACTTATAATTTTATAAATCAGTATAATGAATTTATTGGGGGTAGTATTTCGCCAGGCATGGAAATGCGCTTTAAAGCTATGCAGTTGTTTACGGCAAAACTACCTTTGGTGCAAAAAGACTGGAACTTCCCACTAATTGGCTACGATACCAAAACAAATATGCAAAGTGGCGTAATAGGTGGAATTACCTATGAAATAGATGGATTTATTGATGAATATTCCTTAAAATACAGCAACTTTAACGCGGTTTTAACCGGGGGCGATACAAGCTATTTTGCCGGACAACTTAAAAACAAGATATTTGCCGACTCTAATTTCTTATTTAAAGGATTGTATGCACTTAGTGAATTTAACAATGGCTAAAATTTTAATTGTATTATTTGTGGCTTGTAGCTTACATATGAGTCTAATTGCACAAGAAAATTCACCTTATTCTAGATATGGTTTGGGCGATCTTACTCCTAATAAAAATATATTATCCAGAGGTATGGGTGGTATTGCTGCGGGGGTGGCCGATAATAGGAGTATTAATTTTACAAATCCGGCTTCTTTAAGTTTTATAACCAATACAATCTTGGATGTGGGTGCCGATATAGATTATCGAATTTTAAAAAGCACAAATCCAGCAAAAAAATTCACCTCGGCTAATACCTATATGTCCTATTTACAACTGGCAGTTCCATTAACTACCGCTAAAATGGCAAAAAAAGAAATGCTTTGGGCAATGAGTTTTGGAATAAAGCCCTTAACTAGTATTAATTATAAGATTGAAAAAAATGATCGTCTTGCTGGCATTGATACTTTAAATACATTATATGAAGGTACGGGTGGTGTAAATCAAGCATTTTTTGGAACAGGGTTTAAGTATAAAAATTTTAGTCTTGGTTTTAATGCAGGTTATATGTTTGGCAGTAAAAATTTTAGTACTAAACTTAGTTTTATTAATGATAGTACTTTTTATTACAACTCTAATTCTGAAACTAAAACAACATTTGGCGGCTTATTTATTAACGGGGGCATGCAGTATGATATTGCGCTAGCAAAAGATGAAAAGCAGTGGGTAACAAAAAATTTAAAAGTGGGTGTTTATGGTAACATGCGGCAGAATGTTAATGCAAAAAAAGATGTACTAAGACAAATAATTTATTCCGATCAGAATGGCAGTTATATTCAGTTGGATAGTGTGTATGAAGAAAAAGAGGTGAAGGGCACTATTACTTTTCCTGCTATGATTGGTATGGGTTTAGCTTACCAAGATGCTCATTGGTTAATCGGTGCCGATTTTGAATATGGTAACTGGAGTGGGTATCGTTTTTATGGTCAAACAGATCAGGTGCAAAATAGCTGGATTTTTAGGGCAGGAGCACAGTTTTATCCTGCCAAGGAAAATACACTGGTTAAAAATTATTTTAATTTTGTAAAATATAGGACCGGTTTATATTACGGAACCGATTATATAAAGATTAATGCAAATAGGCCCGAATATGGATTTACGATTGGAGCTGGGTTACCATTAACTTCTTTAAAACGGATAAGTTATACAGGCGAATATGTGGTTTTAAACACCGCATTAGAACTTGCTAACAGAGGTAACAAAGAAACTAACGTTCGTGAAAATATTGTTCGGTTTAGCATTGGCGTATCCATGAATGCCCGTTGGTTTCAAAAGCCTAAATACAATTAATATATTACCAGGAATTATTTAATAATACCTACAATACTATTTGATGGCAGTAGAGTTTCAAAGCATATCATTGTATTTACAGCGCAATACGCTTCGGAGTATTATTTATATCTTTTTGCGTTTAATAATTCTCAGTATTTTTATAATTATAGTTTTATCTTCCTGTGGTAATAGTGATAAAGAATTAAGTGAATACAATAGCAAAAATTTAGGTATTGAAGAAATACTAAATGTACAAATTAATTATACATTAGGGGGGAAGGCTAAAGCAAAGCTCTCATCCCCGCTTATGTTAAGGGTGCAGGAAGTAAATCCGTATGTTGAGTTTACCAAAAAAATGCATGTTGATTTTTTTAATGAAATTGGAGCGGTAGACAGTCGGCTGGATGCTAGATACGGAAAATACTTTGAGCTTGAAAGCAAAGTGTTTTTAAAGGATAGCGTGAAAGTAGTTAATGTACTTGGGGATACTTTATATTGCAATGAATTGTGGTGGGATAGAAATAAAAAAGGCTGCGAATTTTATACGGATAAACCTGTAAGAATTAGACGTAAAATGCAGATAATTGATGGCGTAGGAATGGATGCAAGTCAGGATTTTAAAGCATGGCATATTATTAATCCTGTTGGGGTAATTAGTATTCCAAATTCACAATTTTCCTCAAATTAATTTTTTAAACAAATTAAATCTGAATTTGTTATTTTGGGAATAATAACTTACGGTCGTAATTTTATTCTAATAATGTAAAACATATACGGAACAGTATCTTAGTAAGACATTAAACATACTTATGGAATATCGTCGTTTAGGAAAATCAGGATTACAACTAAGTGTACTTTCATTTGGCAGCTGGGTAAGCTTTAGTAAACAAATAAATGATAAAACAGCCGATGAATTAATGGGTGTTGCTTATGATAATGGGGTTAATTTTTTTGATAATGCCGAAGTATATGCGTTAGGCGAAAGTGAGAAAATGATGGGGCGGGTATTAAAAAATAAAAAATGGGATCGCAGTTCTTATGTTGTTTCTTCTAAAGCTTTTTGGGGGTGGAGGGGAAAAGCCAATAAACCAAATCAAACCGGTTGTAGCCGTAAGCATTTATTAGAAGCCTGTGAGGAAGCGTTACACAGATTACAAGTTGATTATTTAGATTTATTTTATTGCCATCGCCCTGATAAAAACACGCCTATAGAAGAAACTGTATGGGCAATGAATCACCTTATTCAACAGGGCAAAATAATGTATTGGGGCACTAGCGAATGGAGCGGTGTAGAAATTATGGAAGCGCATCGAGTGGCAGAAAAATTAAAATTGATTGGTCCTACTATGGAACAACCACAATACAATTTATTTGAACGTGATAAAATTGAAAAAGAATTTTTAGAAATTTATAAAAATATTGGACTTGGCACCACTATTTGGAGCCCTTTGGCATCGGGACTTTTAACTGGCAAGTATAATGATAGCATTCCAAAAGGCAGTCGCTTTGCATTAGAGGGGTTTGATTGGTTAAAAGAAAGATGGGTGATGGATCATAAAATAAAAAAAGTAAAGAAGTTGAATGATCTATCTGCAAAGCTAGGCGTAAGCAGCGCTTCTTTAAGCATTGCTTGGTGTATAAAAAATACAAATGTAAGCACTGCTATTTTAGGGGCTACAAAAAAATCACAATTGCTAGATAATTTAAAAGCATTGGAAGTGGTTACTTTATTAACGCCAGATGTGATAGAGAAAATTGAAAATATTATGAAAACAAAACCCGTACTTCCCGATTTTTAATATGGCTCAAATAATTGTATATGGCATTCCTAATTGTGATACCATAAAAAAGACTTTAACATTTTTTACAAATAAAAAAATTAAAATTAAATTTTGGGATTATAAAAAATTAGGAATTACTAATGAGAAACTAACTAACTGGTGTAACAATTTAGGGTGGCAAGCGTTGTTAAATAAAAAAAGTACAAGTTGGCGTGCTTTAACTTTAGGCGAACAAGAAAAAATAATCGATATAGATTCAGCAATAAAATTAATGATAAAAAATACAAGCATTATTAAAAGACCGGTTATAGAGAATGGTAAAAAAATACTCGTTGGGTTAACCGAATTAGAATTTAAAACAAAATTTAAAACAAAAACTAAAATAAAATGAAACGTAATGCAACAGCCGTTTGGAACGGAACAGGTAAAGAAGGCACTGGTCATTTAACCACGCAAAGCACAACTTTAAACAAAACGCAGTATTCTTACACCTCTCGTTTTGAGGATGGCATTGGTACAAATCCTGAGGAGTTATTAGCCGCTGCTCATGCAGGCTGTTTTACCATGAAACTAACTTTTATTTTAAATGCTGCCGGCTTTACCCCTGATGAAATTGAAACTAAGTGTGACATAACTTTACAAGATGGCTCTATCACAGAATCGCATTTGAATATAAAAGGATCAGTGCCAGGTGTTAGTCAGCAACAGTTTGATGCAGCAGTTTTAGATGCAAAAGAAAATTGCCTTATTTCTAAATTATACAACACACATATTACCCACGAGGCGGTATTATTATAATAAAAGGTTAGTTAAATAAATGGCACCTTAAATTAAATGTAGTTACCATGTCATTTCAAAATAAAACAGTCATTATTACCGGGGCATCACGCGGTATTGGAAAAGCCATTGGTTTGCGTTTAGCTGCAGCAGGGGCTAATATTGTAATAGCCTCTAAAAGTGTGGAAGAAAATCCAAAATTAGGCGGTACTATTTTTTCTGCAGCTGCAGATATGGAGGCAATAGGTGGTAAGGCTTTGGCTATTCAATGTGATATTCGTTTTGAAGAACAGATACAAAACGTAGTGGATAAAACTATTGAAAAGTTTGGCGGCATCGATATCTTAATAAACAATGCATCAGCTATAAATCTAACAACTACTGAGCAAACAGAATCCAAGCGTTTTGATTTGATGTATGACATTAATGTACGTGGTACTTTCATGATGAGTAGAGCCTGTATTCCCTATCTAAAAAAGGGCACCAATGCCCATATTTTAAATTTATCTCCGCCCATAAATATGGACTTAAAGTGGTTCGAAAATCACTTAGCGTATACTATTAGTAAATATAATATGACGATGATTGCCTTGGGGTTATCGGCCGAACTAAAAAAATATAATGTTGCAGCTAATACCCTTTGGCCTCGAACTACTATCGCCACGGCAGCCGTAAATAATTTATTAGGAGGCAGCATATTAATGAATATGAGTCGCACAGTAGATATTATTGCAGATGCGGCTTACTATATTTTAACAAAACCTTCAACAAGTTGCACAGGCAATACTTTTATTGATGAGCTTGTACTTGCTTCAGAAGGTATTACTGATCTTGAAAAATATTCAGTTGTACCCGGCGCACAATTGTACAAAGATCTTTTTGTGTAAAATACACGGGGGGAGCAATTTTTATAAAACTGATTTTAGTAATTCTGCATCAACGTGTACACATTTCTATTGTTTTAATTCAAGGGAAATTACCTGCTTAGCAATGTAATTTTAAATATCTAATCATCTGCTTTTTCTGACCGCATCATTGGAAAAAATAATACATCCTGAATAGAATGTTGATTTGTTAACAACATAGCTATTCTATCAATTCCAAATCCAATTCCACTAGTTGGGGGCATGCCATATTCTAGCGCACGTAAAAAATCATGATCAATAAACATAGCCTCATCATCACCGCGTTCCATTAGTTTGGTTTGCTCTTCAAAACGTTCACGTTGTTCTATAGGATCGTTCAGCTCGCTATAAGCGTTGGCAATTTCTTTACCATTACACATCAACTCAAAACGCTCAACCAGTCCAGGTTTGCTGCGGTGCTTTTTGGTAAGCGGACTCATCTCTACAGGATAATCGGTAATAAAAGTGGGCTGAATATAATTAGGCTCACATTTGCATCCAAAAATTTCATCTATAAGTTTACCTTTTCCCCATTTTTCATCAGCATGTATCTTTAGTTCACGGCATACCTGCCTAATAGCAGCCTCATCCATATTGCTAATATCAAATCCTGTATTTTCCTTAATGGCATCGTACATGGTAATTCTTTTGTATGGGGCTTTAAAATTAATTTCTTTATTGCCAACCATAACTTTAGTTGTGCCATTCGTTGCTATAGCAGCTTTGTCTAGCAACTGTTCTGTAGTGTCCATCATCCACTCATAATCTTTGTAGGCTACATAAAATTCAAGAATGGTAAATTCAGGATTATGTGTGCGGTCCATACCTTCGTTTCTAAAATTTCGACTAAATTCATACACCCATTCAAAACCACCAACTATTAATCTTTTTAAATATAATTCATTAGCTATACGCATGTACATTGGCACGTCTAATGCATTATGATGAGTGGTAAAAGGCCTTGCTGCTGCACCACCCGGAATATTTTGTAATACAGGGGTATCTACTTCAAGTGCACCTCTTTCATTTAAAAACTCACGAATGGCGGTTACCATTTTTGTGCGTTTTATAAAAGTCTCTTTAACGACAGGGTTTACAATCAAATCGGCATATCGTTGTCTATAACGAAATTCTGGATCGGTAACTTCATCAAAGGCTTCGCCATCTTTTTCTTTTACAATAGGTAAGGGACGTAAAGATTTAGTAAGTATGGTAAATTCTTTTACGTGAATAGATGTTTCACCAGTTTTTGTGGTAAAAACATATCCTTTTATGCCGATGATATCTCCAATATCAATTAATTTTTTCCAAACGGTTTGATACATAGTTTTATCATCGCCCGGACAAATATCATCCTGTTTAATATAAAACTGGATTTTACCAAATCCATCCTGTAATACAGCAAAATTAGCCTTACCCATATCCCTTACACTCATGATGCGCCCTGCCAAACATACCTCTACAAACTGATCTTTATTCTCCTCTTCTTTATAATTTTGTTTTATATTAACGGAGTTGTTATTTACTGGGTATAACGCTGCAGGATATGCATCGATGCCTAGTTTAGTAAGTTCCGTTAATTTTTCTCTACGAATAAGTTCCTGTTCGGATAAATGTTGTGTGCTCATAAATTTGGCTATTAGGCTTTATCAGCTTTACTGCTAATGACTAAAAGTATATTAAAGTTAGTTGCAAATATACCGCATACACCTGATTTGTCACGTACAGTTTCTGAGATTAAAATTATTAGTAAGATTTTATAGTATGTACGAAAATGAAAATAATATACCTTCGATTAAATAATCATCTCAAAGATAATTATATGGTTGCGTATGTTTATTTATACATCTGCCAGCAATACCTGCCAGGCATCTTTTATTTTCCCTGCATCTAATAATACTGCGGCATAGCGATGTAATTCAGTATCCATTTCATCTGGATTAATAGAAAAATATTGAATGATATTTTTTAGTTTATCATCATTATAAGATGGATCAACAAAAGGCATTTCGTGTACATTAGCCAGTTGCCCTAAATGGTTACCATTAAGTATTTTACTCGTCCTAATGCTTTCAGGTAGTTCATCTACTCCAATCCCTAATTGTGTGTTTGGTTTGGCAACTTTAAAAAGATTATTTTCGTCAATTTTTGCATACCAGTTACCACCCAACCTCGCTACATAATTCAATTTGGTTTGGTCAATATTATCATGATCATCCAAAATACTTTCATCAATATGCATACATAGGACTTCACAAATTACCAGATTGCCGGCACCCCCTTCGGCACCCAAAGGTTTTATTTCTAAAACTTTACACTCTAATTTTATTTTACTTTCTTTTACCATGGGCGGGGTTACCATTGTCGCCTTTTCTTCTGTAAAACCGGCTTTGATAAATTCATTGCACTCTTTAGGAAATTCACAACTACTTAAGCTTACCTGCTGTATCATATTATAATCTACCATATTGATCACCACTTCCGGAACTTCGCTTACATTTTGCAATGTATGTTTTGTACTATTGTCTCTAACTCGCCGTGCGGGAGAAAAAATTACAATGGGAGGGTTGGAAGAAAATAAATTAAAAAAACTAAAAGGACTAAGGTTTACATGACCAGCTTTATCAATGGTTGATGCAAAACAAATTGGCCTTGGAGCTATAGCATGCTGCAAATAATTTTGCGCATCCATGGAGTTTATTTTTTTAAAATTTATCAGCATAGGTTATATTTTCTTCAATGCTAAAATACTAAAATCGCTTTCATCTTTAATGATTGTATTAGTAAGTTTACCCAATCCGTAAATCTCCATATCTACTACATCTCCTTCCTCTAGCCATTGTGGTTTAAAATCGGAATTATTTAATAAGCCAGTACCATTTAATTCTAAAAAGCAACCTGTACCAACTGTGCCGCTGCCAATTACATCGCCGGGCATTAGGTTAACGCCATAACTACATCGTTCAATTATTTCAGCAAAGGTCCAGTCCATATCGCTAAGATTGCCTTCGCTAACCTGCTTGCCATTTACCCAGCATTTCATATTCAGGTTCCAACTTTTACCGATATGATTTTCTTTGCAGGGCACTTCATATTGTTCCAACTCATCTAATGTAACCAACATAGGCCCAATTACGGTAGCAAAATCTTTTCCTTTTGCAGGGCCTAAGTTTAGCAGCATTTCTTCCATTTGTAATGTTCTTGCACTGATATCATTCATAATCATTAAACCAGCAATATATTCATCAGCATCAGCTGCTTTAATATTTCTACCAGGTTTATTAATAACAATAGAAGCTTCTAATTCAAAATCCAATTTTTTAAAATGATCGGGCATGCAAATGATATTGCCAGGTCCTTGTATACTATTGTGGTTAGTAAAATAAAAAACAGGGTATTGGTCAAATTCGGCAATCATATCTAGCTTTCGGTTACGTCGGGCAGCGGCAACATGCTGCCTAAAGGCATATCCATCGCGGCAACTAGTAGGATGTGGAACTGGCGCTATAATTTCAGCATCTGCAAAAGACTCAGCTACTGGATTTTTAGTTAATCTATCTTTTATCCTTTGTTCTACTGCCTTTGCCAAAGGCATAATATCATCCCAAAAATTTAAAAACATGGACATGGTATTGGGTAAGTCACTGTGTAATGCATCCATGGCATAAATATGGCCATCAACTACAATTCCTAACTGATCTTGTCCGTCTTTTAAATAAGTAACTAATTTCATAAAATTTAAATTGTATGAGCAAAAATAACTATTTATTACGAGGTAAAATTATTAAACGCTTTGCACTTGCTTTTGTCAGCATAACAGAAAATGAATAGCATTGAATTAATTTTTCTGTTGATATATTTACCATTGCTCATCTTTATCAATATTTGAATCTTTTTTCCGATACTGCTCTCGAGTTTTTATTTTTTGATGTTACCTTTTTATAATTAAATTTGCAATAATATTACTCACATCTTTTTTTGAATTTTGCTGCAATAATGATTTTATTTTTTGTTTATTTATATCAATGCGATATAAATAAGCAATCAATTTATCAAAATCTTTTTTTTAGGTTATTAATATATTCAGAGAGTTGGAATCGTACTTGTTCTATCGAAATCTTTTCAGATAAACTAACTGCAAAATTTTGGTTAAGGGATATTATTAATTCGAGATTATTCATCTAGTAATTAATTTAGTAAAGTTATTTTTAATTTTCGTTCGTGGTTTATTTTCCATTACCCCTGATCCAAATAAAGCAAAATCATATTTTACTGGATCGGTTTTGTCTAATGTTCGTAAAAAGGATGTTAACTCTAGGGCTGTACGCCAGCTAATAGATTGTTTTTTTAGTAATTTTAATTCTGTTGCAACTCTTGCTACGTGTACATCTATTGGGCAAATAAGTTGAGCAGGGGAAATATTTTTCCAAATACCAAAATCAACACCTTTTTTATCGTTACGTACCATCCATCGCAAATACATGTTTAGTCTTTTACAAGACGAGTTTTTATCTGGAGTGGCAATATGTTTTCTAGTACGATCGGGGATATATGGCAGAGAAAAAAAATAATGATAAAATCCTTTTAATCCTTGTTCAATATTTTTGTCATCTTTTTGCATCCATTTAGTAAAAGCAATTTCTAATGATTGATGATTAGAATAATGCATTTTAAAAAAATCTATAAAATATAGCAGATCGGTTGCATTAAATGTGCGATGTTTAAAAAGAAGTAATTTTTTAAGATCGTTGGCAGAATGATGCAAACAAAAATCATATGGAGCATGATGCATTAATTGTAATAATTCTTTTGACTTATTAATAATGGTAGTACGGTTGCCCCAAGCAAAAATAGCTGCAAAAAAACCGGCAATTTCTATATCTTGTTTTTTGGTAAAAAGATGAGGGATACAGATCGGGTCATTTTTTATAAAATAGGGCTGATTATATTTATTAACTTTCTCATCTAAAAGTTTTTTAAGATTATTTTTCACTAATATCTTTTTATAATCTGCTAGATTTCTTTTTTTTAAATAATGCAGCAAGGGCAATAAATATCCAAATAATATTTACAATCATAGATGGGTAAGCCTGATGAACCAACGTATTGATGGTAAAAAATATCCCGCCAAGTAAATTACTTAGGATGTATATTAAAGATCCACTATTTAATTTACCATTAATGTTCAAATAATATGAACCTATAATTAATATAGCTCCAATCCACCCAATAATTTCAATAAAATAATTCATCAATTTATCAAATAGCTTTATTTAAATCGTCTATTAAATCATCTACATCTTCTATACCTACACTTAATCTTATTAACCCATCAGCAAGGCCATTTTTAATACGTTCTTCACGAGGTATGCTGGCATGTGTCATACTTGCTGGATGATTGATTAGTGATTCTACACCACCTAAACTTTCGGCAAGTGCAAATAGATGTGTTCCGGTTAATACTTTATTCGCAGCATCTATACTTTCATCTTTTAGCACAAAACTGATCATGCCGCCAAAGCCATTCATTTGTTTTTTAGCAATTTCGTATCCGGCATTATCTTCAAAACCTGGCCAGTAAACTTTTGTAACTTTACTATGATTACGAAGCCAATGGGCAATCTTTTCACCGTTTTCGCAATGCTGTTTCATTCGTACATGTAAGGTTTTAATGCCTCTTAATACTAAAAAACAATCCATTGGTCCGGGCACAGCACCACAGCTCTTTTGTATAAAATATAATTTTTCCCTAAGCTCTGCATCATTCATCATTAATGCACCTTGTATTACATCACTATGTCCACCTAAATATTTTGTAGCAGAATGCATTACAATATCTGCACCCCAATCTAATGGATTTTGTAAGTATGGTGATGCAAATGTATTGTCCACACAAAGTATGGAATTTGCTCCTTTTGATACAACTGCAATGGCCGCAATATCAGTAATATTCATTAACGGATTTGTTGGTGTTTCTAACCAAATCAATTTTGTATTTGCTGTAACAGCAGCTTGTACGTTTGTTGCATCAGTGGTATCAACATAAATAAATTTAATACCGTATCGTTCCCACACTTTTGTAAATAAACGATAGCTTCCACCATACATATCATTAGCAGCAATAACTTCATCTCCCGGGTTTAATAATTTCATTACACTGTCGGTTGCAGCTACACCACTGCCAAAAGCTAATCCAAACTTAGCATTTTCTATAATGGCGTAGGCATCTTCCAATGCTTTACGGGTAGGGTTTTGACTTCTAGCATATTCATAACCTTTATTTTTACCAGGAGCTTCCTGCACGTAAGTGCTGGTTTGATAAATAGGAGTCATAATAGCTCCAGTACTTGGATCAGGTTCGCTGCCAGCGTGTATAAATTTTGTAGCAAGATTCATTTTATTAATAAATTTAAAGCGATTATCAATAGAGTGCAAAGGTCTGAAATTAATAATAAAAAGCAATTTATATTACTTGAGCGGCACATAAATACCGCCAATCGTAATTTTTATCAGCATGAGCAGCTAAGGGGTTAATTTTTTTATCAAGCACTTTTTTTGTAAGGATACCTGCATTTACTAATTTTCTTTTTGCTTCTTGAATGTATTCTTCTAATGCAGGTTCTTTCATCCAATTTTTTTGTGGAGGTTCAAACCCAATTTTTTCTTTACGCCACACAATTTCATTAGGTAATTTTGCTTCCATGACTTTGCGTAATAAAAACTTTGTCCAACCCATATTCATTTTTAATGTAGATGGGAGTGAAAAAACAAATTCAACAAGCTCATGATTTAAAAAAGGCAATCGTACTTCTCTTCCATGAGCCATACTGTTTCTGTCTGCAAATCGAAGCAACTCTTCTAGTCCCATTTCTATGGTATTAAAATGCAAGATATCATTCAATTTAGTAACAATAGGTTTATGAATGCCAAACCATTTCCGCTCTTTTAACAGATTTAAAAAATCCATATTAATGTCGGGATGGGAGATGGTTTTACGGTATTCAAATTTTTCTAAATACAAAGCTGCATATGAGGGAAAAAATGCAGCAAAATTATTTTTTATATTCCAATGAAAAGGTTGATTATTTTGAATAAATAATTTTTTTTCACTTTTTGTAGCACCAAATTTTTCTCTGCTTAGTACTTCTTGTAAGTACCAAGAAATATATTTTGGATAGCCGGCTAAAATTTCATCAGCACCCTGCCCATCAAGCAAAACTTTAACCTGGTGTTTTTTTGCCAGTTCAAACACTTTATACTGGGCAAAAATACTAGATGATTGAAAAGGCTCTTCCTGATGGTAGCAAAGTTTTTCAAAATCATGTATCAAATCATTAGCATTAGGCTGAGTTTGATGATTGGTGCTATTTAATTGCTGTGTAATTGACTTAATATATGTCGATTCATCATTTTTAAATTCTGGAAATACCGCAGAAAATGTTTGTAGGTTATCCGTTATTTTATTCTGGGGATTAATATTTTGCAATTGACTAATTATACAAGTAATTGAAGAGCTATCAAGTCCCCCACTTAAACTTGTACCTAAGGTTACATCACTACGCAATCTTCTGCTTATAGAGCGAGTAAAAAGTTCAGTAAATTTTTCAATTGCATCTGACTCAGAGATTTTTATTATTTTTTCTTTATTAATATTCCAGAACCTAGTAATTTCTAGTTGTGTATTTAATTTAAGTTTAAAGGATAAACAATGTGCTGGCGGCAGAGAATAAATACCTTCAAAAAATGTTTGTTTTTTATTAATGCAGTTTTGAAGATGGCCTATCGTAAGGTAATTCAGTAGCATTTTATTGTCAATATTTTTCTCAATGCCAAGTGCCCATATCGCTTTCATTTCACTAGCAAAAATAAAACTTTCTTGATCTTTGTAATAATAAAATGGTTTTTCTCCAAACCTGTCTCTTGCAGCAAAAAGTATTTCTTCTTTTTCATCCCATATGGCAAAGGCAAACATACCATCAAACTGCTGAAGACATTTTTCTTTCCAATAATCATATGCAGCAATAATTACTTCGGTATCGGATTTAGATAAAAAAAGGTAGCCTTTTTTTTGTAAAAATGATTTAATTTCAGAATAATTGTAAATTTCGCCATTGTGTACAATCTGATAACGGTTGGCAAAGCTCATAGGTTGAGCCGCATGGTTGCTAAGGTCGATTATAGAAAGTCTCCTATGCCCTAGATGCACGGTACTTTTTTGATTGCTCCATTGTCCCTCACCATCTGGCCCACGATGCGTAATGGCGTCGGTCATTTTTTTTAAATCTATTGGCGCTAGGTTATTGGGCGCTTGTAACAATATTCCTGCAATTCCACACATAGTGAACGTATTAAAAAAATCGATTTTTAATTATTTTTAATTAAAGTTAATGGGTAAATCAATTTTATTTTTTCAACTCGCTACATTATTCTATGCTTAAAGATATAACAATCAGCCGGAGTTATCTATTTATAAAGGTTACATTATTAATATAGTATTTTACATCTAAAAGGGTACAAAATTTGCTTTCTTACTTACTTCCATAGCAAGTTCTCTATTGATATTTTTAATAAAGGCCCACTAAGGTATAACTTAGTTAGAATACACTTTTACCATTCTTTCAATTTTTGCATCTCTGTGTCTGATATAAGATTAAAAGCACACAAAAAATAAAAAAGAATAACTTTTTCATAAAAGTGTATTTGAAATAAAATAGCGAAAGAAAGTGACGATCTTAGGGAGTCTTTAGATTATTGCGGCACGCCACAATATCTGCTTAGATAATTTTAATATAAAATCAATGTCTGGGGACATAAAAAAAATTACTTTTGCAGCCTTAAATAAGTATTATGAGTAAAGGACCAGTTTCCAACTTTATTGAACATCATTACAAGCATTTTAACGCAGCAGCTTTAATGGATGCTGCAAAAGGTTATGTAACACACCTGGATGAAGGTGGTAAAATGATGATTACCTTAGCAGGCGCTATGAGTACTGCAGAGCTAGGATTGAGTTTGGCAGAAATGATTCGCCAGGACAAAGTGAGCATTATCAGTTGTACGGGGGCTAATCTGGAAGAAGATATTATGAACTTGGTGGCGCACAGTCATTATAAAAGAGTGCCTAATTATCGCGATTTAAGTCCACAGGAAGAATGGGACTTGCTGGAAAATCATTATAACCGCGTTACCGATACCTGTATTCCGGAAGAAGAAGCTTTTAGAAGACTACAGCAGCATATTCATAAAATTTGGAAAGATGCGGATGATAAAGGCGAACGTTATTTTCCGCATGAATATATGTATAAGATGCTACTGAGTGGTTTGCTGGAGCAGTATTACGAGATTGACCCCAAGAACAGCTGGATGCTGGCTGCTGCACAAAAAAATATTCCGATAGTAGTACCCGGTTGGGAAGACAGTACCATGGGAAATATTTTTGCTTCGTACATTATTAAAAACGAATTAAAAGCCACAACTATGAAGAGTGGTATTGAATATATGGTTTGGTTGGCCGATTGGTATCGTAATAATTCTGCAGGAAAAGGTGTTGGATTCTTCCAGATAGGTGGTGGTATTGCCGGCGATTTTCCCATTTGTGTTGTACCGATGATGTATCAAGATTTAGAATGGCATGATGTTCCGTTTTGGAGTTATTTTTGTCAGATAAGTGATTCTACAACTTCTTATGGGAGCTACTCTGGAGCGGTCCCTAACGAAAAAATTACCTGGGGTAAATTAGATATTCATACACCTAAATTTATTGTAGAGAGTGATGCTACCATTGTGGCCCCGCTAATATTTGCGTGGGTATTAGGTTGGTAAGCCCTCCTCTGAACTACATTCTTTTTTAGCTTTAACACCGGTGGAGTTAGGAAATAGAAGAGATTGAAGCGCAGACTCAATTAAATTAAAATACTTGCATTATTTACAGGTATTTTTTTATTACTTAATCTTTTTTGCTTTCCTTCCCGAGGGGGAGGGTTGGGAGGGTTCTTTATCTCACTCCCATATTCAACGGGGTATCTCTTTTCAACATCCCATCTCTGTTAGCCATTTCCCAAGCGGTATAAAATATCATACGCACTCTTTTTTCATATAGGCTCCAGTTTATTTTTTCAATTGTATCGGTTGGTTGGTGATAATCTGCTTTTAGCATTCCATCATAGAAAAATAAAATGGGGATTCCTTTACGAGCAAAATTATAATGATCACTGCGAAAATAAATACGGTTTTGATCGTTGGGGTCATCAAATTTATAATCCAAAATTAAACCGGTATATTTTTTATTTACAACCTCACTAATAACGGATAAATCACTGCTAATTTTATCATGTCCAATAACATACACATAATTAAGGGTATCGTCAGTTTTGCGTTCCGTATCAACGCGGCCAACCATATCGATATTTAAATCAACACTTGTTTTTTCCAAAGGATAAAATGGATGATCGCTATAATATTCGCTACCCCACAATCCTTTTTCTTCGCCACTAACCGCCATAAATACGATTGTTCTTCTAGGTCGATTGCCTTCGGCAGCAGCTTTTGCAAATGCCTCAGCCATATTTATAACGGCACAAGTGCCACTGCCATCATCATCAGCACCGTAATATATTTTTCCATTACGCATGCCCAGGTGATCATAATGTCCAGTTAAAAATACATACTCATCTTTTTTATCGGTTCCTTCAACTATACCTACCACATTGCTGGCGTTAATGGTTGTTCTAAATTTTTCAAATAAATAAGTTACTTTGATTTTTCTTTCCATAGCCCATTGGTCTCCTATTATTCCGTTTGCTTTTACAATTTTAAGTAAACTATCAAAATTATTACCGATAATATTTTTTGCAAAGGCATGAGAAATCTGTACAAAGTTTAATGATTTTGTTCCAGCATTTTCTTTTGGATAATACACACCTGTTTTTTTACCATTAACAACTGAACGTTCGTTAAAGGTTTCTTGGCTGGGGTTTATTACAATTACTCCTGCTGCTCCTTTGGCAGCAGCAGCTTCTAGCTTTTTTGTAATACCAGGGAAGGTCCAGGCGCTGGAACGTGCGGTGCCGCTTAAAAAATATTTTCCATCTTTTTTAGGTTCACCCAAAAAGAGAATAACTATTTTTCCTTTTACATCAAGTCCAGTATAGTCAGTATATTTTTCGTCATCAATGCCGTAACCAGCAAAAATAATTTTATTGCTTTTAAATTTTCCGGTTTCATTGTTATTAATATTTATGATAAAATCTTTACCATATATAGCTGCGTTACCAGCAACAGTAAGATCAGCTGTTTTTAAACTGTCCTGATACAGTGGATAAAACTGCTGATAGTCATTTAAAGAAGCAACTGGTTTTAATCCTATGGTTTTAAACTGTGTTTCAATATAATTTGCGGCTTTTCGTTGTCCCTCGGTGCCGGTTTCGCGTCCTTCCATTTCGGCACTGGCAATAATGCTAAGGTGTTTATAAAGATTATCAATATTAATTGTTGTAGCATATTTTGTTGCCATATCTGTTTGCGCATTTGTAATAGCAGCAACAAATAGGCCCAGGGATAAAAATATTTTTTTCATTTTTAAATTTTAGTAATAACCCACTACAAAACATAATGGTTGCAAAAGCAAAATAATTAAAAAATAGCTGATAAAGATTTTATTTTTGATAAGTGTTGAGATAAATTTTCAGGAATTTTAGCAGTAAATTTTATCTACTCTTTTCTGATGACGTCCTCCTTCAAAAGGGGTATTCATAAAAATGTCTAGTATTTTTTTTGCATCACCATCCCGCACAAAACGGGCAGGAATACAAATAATATTGGCATCATTGTGTTTACGTGCTAGTTCGGCTAATTCTTCTCCCCAGCAAATAGCTGCTCTTACGCCAACATGTTTATTAGCCGTAATAGCTACACCGTTGGCGCTACCACATAATAAAATTCCAAAAGCAGCTTCGCCTTTTTCTACGGCCCAAGCTACAGGGTGGGCAAAGTCTGGGTAGTCTACAGAATCTTTATTAAAGGTTCCAAAATCTGTAAAGGTTAAACCTTCCCCATCAAATACAGAGATAAGGTCTTCTTTGCAATCAAAACCTGCATGATCGCATCCTATGGCTATGGGAAGTTTTAAATTGAAGGCCGACATAATAATTGTGAATTTATAATTAATGTAAAATTACGTGCACTAAGTTAATCAATAATTTAACTTGCTTTATTAGTTCCATTCTTTTTCTTCTCTAGCTTTTTTTTTGTCTATCCGAGCAACTAGTAGCACACTAATTTCGTATAATAAAAGAAGGGGGATAGCTACAATTGTTTGGCTTGTAACATCAGGCGACGGGGTAATAACTGCAGCAACAATAAGGATTATCACAAATGCATATTTTCTATATTGCTTTAAAAACTTTGCTGTAATTAAACCTATTTTTCCTAATACATAAGCAAGAATAGGTAGTTCGAAGGCGATGCCACAACCTAGTATTAAGTTAGTAAGACTATCTATATAATCATTAATGGAGGGTCGGTAAATAATGGCTCCTGATTTTCCGAGGGTAAAACTGGCTAAAAAATTAAAGGTAAAAGGGGCTAATAAATAATAACCAAAAGCTGAGCCTAAAAAGAAACAAAGTGAAACCCAGAAAATGCTTCCCCGGGCAGATTTTTTTTCTTTGGGAGAAAGTGCAGGTTTAACAAAGCGCCAAAATTCCCAAAAAATATAAGGGAAGGCAACAATGATTGCGCCAATTAATGCAATGGAAATAGCAGATGTAAACGTGCCATTTACCTCTGTTACCTGAAAATCGATTTTTACAGGAGGCATACATAATCCATTGCCGATACCCAACCAATGCCCAAATCGGCATAAGAGATCATAGGTAACGAATTTTTGACTGGAAGGAGCAAGTATGATTTCATCATAAACCCAATCAATATATACGAAAATAGCAATAGCTGCAGCTAGCCAAACGATAACTGAACGCATCAAATGCCAGCGCAAAGCTTCAATATGACCCATAAAAGACATTTCTTCCGGTTCGGGATTGTCTTTACTGCGTAGACGCTTAAAAAATTTTTTTCTATCTGTTGATTCTGTAGTCAATGATATAATTTGGAAGGCAAAGGTAAAGCACAAAGACCTTAATTAAGCAGTTGTATTTATATATTGCTTTATTGTTGATAGAGATTAAAGCGTTCTGTAAAAAGAGAAGTCCCTGTAGAAACAGGGGCCGTTACCAAAACTAACTGCTTATCAGAAATTTTAATTATCGTGTCTTATTACTTTAACGCAAAACCAATGCCAACTAGTTTATTATAACTGTTAAGTATTTCTTAATATCTGGGGTAATAATTTAACCTTGCTATCCACTAGCTAGAAAAATACCTAATTATTTGGAGTAGGTTATTTTCATTTATTAAAGGAAGCAAATATCCTCAAGGGTAATTAGGTATACTTTTTAAAATTTGGGCATTAAAAAAAATAAAAAACACCCTGATAATCAGCGTGTTTTAATGATGATATCCTTTATATAATTTACAGGTTCAAACTCAAGTTTAGCTTTTTAATTCTCACCGGTTAGTTTTTCTGCATTTTCTGCAAATTGAAGGGCTTCTAAAAACTCATTAATTTCGCCATTTAAAATGGTATCTAAATTATAAACTGTTAATCCAATACGATGATCGGTAACCCGACCTTGCGGAAAATTATAGGTTCTTATTTTGGCACTTCTGTCGCCAGTACTTACCAGACTTTTTCGCATATGAGCCGTGGCTTCCTCCACTTTTCGTACCTCTTCATCATACAATCTAGTTCTGAGCATTTCCATCGCTTTAATTCTGTTGCCCAGCTGCGATCGATCTGTTTGGCACATTACAACAATACCAGTTGGTTTATGTGTAAGAAACACTTTTGTTTCTACTTTATTTACATTTTGGCCTCCGGCACCACCACTTCTAGCTGTTTCCATTTTTACATCAGATTCTTTTAATTCTACATCTACATCCTCTGCCTCGGGCATTACAGCTACAGTTACAGCACTGGTATGTACACGACCACTAGCCTCAGTATCAGGTACACGCTGTACACGATGAACACCACTTTCAAATTTTAAAACGCCGTACACATCATCGCCAATTACTTCTACTTGCACCTCTTTATAGCCTCCTACGGTTCCTTCGCTTTCGCTTAATATGGCAGTTTTCCAGCCTTTCTTTTCGCAGTATTTTAAATACATACGTAGTAAATCGCCAGCAAAAAGAGATGCCTCATCACCACCTGTACCCGCTCTTATTTCTAAAATAGCATTCTTTTCATCGTAAGGGTCTTTTGGGATCAACATATTACGAAGAGTTTTTTCCAAGGCCTCTTTTTTTATTTCTAAATCGGGCAATTCTTGTTTAGCAAGCGACCTCATTTCTTCGTCATCTCCATTTAGCACTTCTTTATTAAATGCAATATCATCAAGCAGTTTAATATACTCGTTTCTGGCCAATACAACTTTTTCCAAACTGCGATATTCTTTACTAGTGGCAGTAAATTTTTTGTTATCGCTTACAATTTCCGGATTTGTGAGTGCAACGCCAAGGTTATCGAAACGTGCTTTTATAGCATCTAATTTATCTAACATGATTTAATTTTAATTTTTACAAGCGGTTGTAACATTTTTTATCATTGTTGCGACAATCGCTTGTACTGCATACCTTTGTTCTGTTTAATTAAGTGTTATCCCGATAATTTATCGGTAGCGGCAAATTTACAATATATCAAGCAATCATTTTGTACAGAAAATTTTCGGCAGATAATATTTTCAATGGATTTGAATTTGCTCACAATCAGGTGTTAATTACTGATGCAGTGGGGGTGATAGTTGATTTAGTTACCGAAAACGAAGCGGGCGACGGCGTAGAAAAATTAAACGGCATCCTTTGTCCCGGATTTATTAATGCGCATTGTCACCTAGAACTTTCGCATATGAAAGGCCTTGTGCCAAAAAATACAGGTATTGTTGATTTTGTTTTACAGGTTATAAATAAACGACATGCTGAAGAAGTTCAAATATTATCCGCCATAGAAATTGCCGAAAAGGAAATGCTGCAGAATGGCATTGTTGCCGTGGGAGACATTTGTAACAATACACTCAGCATCACGCAAAAAAATAAGGGCAGACTACAGTATCATAATTTTATTGAAACCAGCGGCTTTGTACCAGAATTTGCAAAGAATAGGTTTGATAAATCATTGATGTATTTGCAAGAATATAAAAAAAATGCAAAAGGGCAGTCATCAACAATTAACCCTCATGCTCCTTATTCCGTTTCGCCCGAACTATTTGGAATGATTAATAATTTTCCTGATAATAATTTAATAACTATTCACAACCAAGAGACCGCTGCCGAAAATTATTTTTTTGAAAAAAGTGTAGGTGATTTCTGTCGACTATATGAACAAATGGGTACTGATATCTCGGTTTTTAAACCAACGGGTAAATCAAGCCTGCAAAACTGGTTACCCTATTTTACCAAAGCACAATCAATTATTTTAGTGCACAATGTTTTTACATCTGAAAGTGATTTATTATTTACAAAAATACAAACTTTAAACTGTAAAATGCAATTTTTTTTCTGCCTATGTGCCAATGCAAATATTTATATAAGTAATACATTGCCTGATGTAAATATGCTGATGCAGCATACAGATAATATTATTTTAGGAACAGATAGTTTAGCCTCAAATGATCAGTTAAGTATATTAGAAGAAATAAAAACACTTCAAAATAATTTTAAAAATTTGGATTTAACAATATTATTAAAATGGGCTACTAGTAATGGGTCTAAAGCTTTGCAAATGGATAATAAATTAGGTAGTTTTAAAAAAGGGAAGCAGCCCGGTATAGTATTACTGGAAGGTGCTGAAGCGCTAAGAATAAATAATAATACTTTAGCAAAGCGTATTTTGTGAGAACCTAATTATGATTAAAATTACTTGTTAGTATTTTGGTTCTTATAACACTTCGTGTAGCACTATTAAAGTTTTCATTTGTCCAAAATCTGTCATATGTAAAGCATAATATTCTAGGTATCTCATTAATAAATATCTTCTTATTTCCCTATTTAGTTTGAATTCTTCTAACTCATGAGGCTGCATTACTTTTAATAGTTGGGCAGTAAGTTCCGCATTTTTTCCTTCTATAAAATTTGAATGAGTAGGTTGGCGGTTGATAAAATGACCTTCTTGTAAATCCAATATCAAATTGTCGGTATTAAAATTATCAATCATTCTAAATCCAAAAAAATATGTAAGGTGCAGGGTAAAGAATAAAGTAAAATTTGCGGCAACAATTTTATCGCTTTTATCTAATTGTAAAAAAGAATCTTCACAAAAATTAAAAAGATTAGAATTAGGTTCGGGTTGCTTTAGGCATTTTTGTATTAGCTCAGCCATAAAAGAAGCGATACTATTTTTTATTACATCATTAAGCAAGTTGTAATAAAGCACCGACCACGAGAATTCTTTAATACGCTGTATCGGTTTATTTTCGTTATGGTAAACAACCAAATCTAAAATAGCTGTAGGTTGAAAATGATTGGCTTTTGAAGAAGATTTTTTTGATGTTCTAACACCATTAATCATATAGGTTTGTATCCCAAATATTTCGGTAAATATGGTAACTACCAAGCTAGTTTCGCCATATTTAATACTTTTAAGTACGATGCCTTTGGTTTTATATGTCATGTGAACAGTAACCTCCTTATTATGATTTAGAGGGGTAGTTTTTATATTTTGATAAAATAAAAATTATTAAATACTGCAAGTTTAAGTCATCCAACAAATACAATCCCAAACAAATTATCTTTCTTTGCACAATTATTAATTAAATATTATTAAATAATCCATTATTATATGTGGCAACGGTTAGGAAAATTAGTACTTAAGTTTAGAAGACCTTTGCTAGCAATTTTGCTATTAATTACTGTAGTGATGGGTTTTTATGCCAGCAAGGTTAAGTTGAGTTATGAGTTTTCGAGAGCTATACCTACAGATAATTCAAAATACAAAGCTTATAAAGCGTTTAAGCAAAAATTTGGAGATGATGGCAATTTGCTTGTTGCGGGCATTCAAACTGACAGTTTGTTTACTTTAAAAATATTCAATGCATACCAATCGCTTCATCAGCGGTTAAAAGAAATAGAACATGTAGAGGATATCTTAAGCATACCATCAGCGGTTAATTTGCTTAAAGATTCGGCCACACAAAAGTTGATAGCTCAAAAAATATTTTCCGATTCTATCTCAACACAAGCAGTATTAGATAGCGGAGTAAATATCTTTTTCAATTTTCCTTTTTATCGTAGTTTACTCTACAATAAGGAAACAAATTCTTACCTAATTGCTGTACGCATAAAAAAAGAAGTGCTTAATTCAAAAGCACGCACCCTAGTTATTAATAACATCACGTTGGCCGTAAAAGAATTTGAAGAAAAAACAAATATTAAAGTTCACTTAAGTGGCTTGCCTTTAATACGCACCGTGGTAGCCGATAGAATTCAGCACGAAATGAAATACTTTTTATTTGGCTCGCTTTTATTAAGTGCATTAATACTTTTAATTTTCTTTCGTTCTATAAGCACAACCTTACTTTCATTGCTGGTAGTAATTTTGGGAGTTATTTGGAGTGTAGGTGTTTTGTATTTGTGCGGGTATCAGATTACGTTATTAACGGCACTAATCCCCTGCCTAGTTGTAGTAATAGGCATACCTAATTGCATTTATTTTATTAATAAATATCATAGTTCTTGGATAAAACTTATGGATGGCGGCAAAACACTTCAGGAGATAAAAGAGAACAAACAACAGGCATTAATTGATATGGTTAGCAAGATGGGGGTGGTAACTTTATTTTGTAATTTAACAGCAGCCATTGGTTTTGCAGTTTTTGCATTAACCAAAAGTGCGATACTTAAAGAATTTGGGGTAGTGTCTGGTATAAGTATTATGATCATTTTTGTAATTTCATTTATACTGTTGCCTGCTGTATTAAGTTATTTACCTGTACCCAAACCAGCGCAAATAAAGTACCTAAACAACCGGTGTGTTATTAATTTTTTATTACAAATTGAAAGATGGGTTTTTCATTATAAAAAAATAGTGTACATTATTACTACAGTTGTTTTAGTTTTTTCGATTATTGGTATTTTTAAGTTAAAAAGCGTTTCATTTATTGTGGATGACCTACCCAAAACCGATAAAATTTATACCGATCTAAAATTTTTTGAAAAAAACTTTCATGGGGTAATGCCACTAGAGATTGTAGTTGATACAAAAAAGCGAAATGGACTTGCGGGGTTAACAGCCCTGGCGATTTACGAAAAGATAGATTCTTTATCTACCTATATTACGGGTCAATCTGAAATGAGTCGTCCGTTAAGCGTAGCAGAGGGCTTAAAATTTGCTAAACAGGCTTTTTTTGAAGGAGATTCAGCTAATTATCAGCTTCCTAATAGTTTTGACGGGGCTTTTATAGGCGAATATTTAAGGCCAAATAGGCAGGACACTGGCACTAAGAATAACCTAGCTAAAATGTTAAGCAACTTTGTTGATAGTGGCCGACAAAGTGCCCGAATTAGTATTAATATGGCCGATGTGGGTACCGAAAAACTGCCTATATTATTAAAAGGAATTGAACAAAGGGCCAATGAAATATTTGGTACGTCATCTTACAAAATTCATCTTACTGGCACTAGTATTACTTTTTTAGAAGGCAGCCGTTTTATTGTAAATGGATTAAAGGATAGTATTTTTTGGGCTTTTCTTTTAATTGCCTTATGTATGTTTTATTTATTTAAATCGGCCCGTATTTTATTATGTTCCATCATACCTAATGTTATTCCACTAATTATTACTGCTGGTATTATGGGCTGGTCTGGTGTACCTTTGAAGCCATCTACGGTATTGGTTTTTAGTGTAGCATTAGGCATAGCTGTGGATATAACAATACGATTTTTAGTTAATTATAAGCAAGAATTACCTACCTATAATAACAACATTATTGAAACGATTAGTGCAACTATTAAAAATACAGGACTAAGCATAGTTTATACTGCATTAGTATTAATAGCTGGTTTTATTATTTTTTGTGCTAGTAGTTTTGGAGGCACTATTGCATTGGGTTGGCTAACCTCTGTAACCCTATTGGTAGCAACTTTAACTAATCTTGTCTTACTGCCTGTTTTATTGCTGTTATTACATCCCCAAAAATTAAAGGATAATTTGTAAAACAAGTAGCATATTTAATTTTCATTTTTGCACCTTAAAAAGGTGCTTAAGCCTAGAATTAGAAAAAGAAAATCAGAAAAAAAGCAATAAAAGTGTTAAAGTATTTGATAATTACATAAAATGTGAATTATATTTGTTGCTATAAACTAATAAGCAAATGAGAAAATTGATTTTAATTGCATCGGCTGTATTTGTATTTACACTACAGGCAGCTGCCCAGAACCTTACGATAAGTGGTAAGGTTACTGATGAAAAAGCACTTTCTTTAGAGGGTGTTTCAATTACTACGTCTGATGGAAAGTATGGAACACAGACAGAAAAAGACGGATCCTACAGCATTTCCCTTCCAGCTTCAGTAAAAAGGCTTAATTTCTCTATGGTAAATTTTGAACCCCAATCAAAATCAGTTGGAAAAAATTTAGTTATTAATGTGTCTTTAAAATTAAAAGATGCACAATTAGAGGAAGCGGTTGTAGTAGTTGGTTACGGAACTCAAAAGAGAAGAGAGGCAACAGGAAGCGTTACTTCAGTAAAAGGTTCCGTTATTGCTGATAAGCCAGTACAAAGTTTTGAACAAGCCTTAGCAGGACGTGCTGCTGGTGTTCAAATCACTATCCCCAATGGCGTTTTAAATACGCCTCCAGTTTTTCGTATAAGGGGTACAAACTCTATTTCGCTCAGTTCTTACCCGTTAATTGTTGTTGATGGTATCCCTAGTCCTACGGGCGATTTTACCTCAACTAGCGCTGCGGGTAATGCTTTAGCTAGTATTAATCCTAACGATATTGAATCTATAGATATCGCCAAAGACGCTGCTGCAGCTGCTATTTATGGCAGTCGCGCCGCTAATGGTGTTGTATTTATTACTACAAAAAAAGGGAAACTGGGTAAAACAAGGGTTAATTACAACTCTTCATATAGTTTTACTAGTCCTTATGGTATTCCTGATGTAATGAATGCACAACAATATACTGATTACAAAAACCGAGCAATAGCGAATAATCAAAATTTAAGTCCAGTTACCAATCAATTTCGCTTAACAGCAGGACCAGATGGGCAGCCTATTAATACACGCTGGGCAGATTATGTTTACCGTCAGGGTTTTGCACAAGATCAAAATCTGAATATTTCCGGCGCAAATGAGAATACTTCTTATTATTTTTCTGCAGGCTATACTAAACAGGAAGGTATTGTAAAATCAAATGATTTTGCACGTAAGAATATTTTAATGAATATCAATAATAAATTTAATTCAAAATTTACTATTGGGGCTAAGCTTTCCTACTCAAACGAGCAGAATTTAGCGCATGTGTCTTCGGGTTCTCTAGCTGGGGAAGCCTTTGGTACGGCAGGATTAGGTCGCACACAATTTGTTACTGCACCTAATATTTCGCCTTATAAAAATGATGGTACTTATAATATCTCTACTGCCGGTAATTTTATTGGCGGTATGAATAACACTTATGCCCAGGTTGGTTTTTATAATCCTGTTGTGGGATTAGATTTAAACCGTCAGAACAGTGAAACAAACCATATTCAATCAAGTATTTCTGCACAGTTTAAACCTGTTAGTTGGGCTACGCTAAAATCTGTTTATGGCATTGATTATCTTTTTGTAGATAATGAAATATTTGCATCACCTATACATGGAGATGGATTTGCATCTATTGGTTCTGCATCTAGCACTTTAGGAAAGTATAAAAGATGGACTTGGACAAATACAGCACAGGCTGACTATATTTTTAAACAAAAACACACAGTAAGTGCATTGGCTGGATATGAAGAAGACCGCAGAACTTCTGTAGGGTTTGGTATTAATAGAACAGCGGTATCTGATCCAGTATATACTGTAATTCAAGCAGGTTGGGGTATTAATAACTCAACAGGCTCGGCTTATGGTGAAAATTTTCTTAGATCAATTTTTGGTCGTTTTAATTATGATTTTAATAAAAAATATTTTTTTAGCGCCAATCTTCGCCAAGATGAATACTCTGCTTTACCCTTTCAAAAAGAAACCTTTTGGGGCATTTCTGCAGGTTGGGATTTAAACACGGAGAAAATTTGGGATAATATAGGAATGAAAAATATTTTTAGCAGTTTTAAATTACGTAGTAGTTATGGCAAAGTGGGTAATACTGGTGGTATCGGCGATTATGCTTCTTATTCTACCTATGGCTCTGGTCTTTATGGTGGTAACCCTACCTTGCTATTTAACACTGCAGGTAATGATAAGTTGAATTGGGAAACTAGTAAGAAATTTGATATAGGGGTTAATTTTGGTGTATTAAAAGAAAAAATAACTATTGAGGCAAATTATTATAAGAATAATGCCAGTAATCTAATTTTAAACGTACCACAAGCTCCCTCTGCTGGTTTGCCATCTTCGGTGCCTGCTAACGTTGGTAAAATGTATAACAAAGGAATCGAGTTAACGCTTAATGCTATTGCTGTAAATGATAATAATTTTACTTGGACGGTTAATTTTAATTATACAAACAATAAAAATAGGGTAACTGAATTAGCTCCTGGTTTAAATCAAGTACTAACCGCTTCTTCGAGTTTAGAGACTGTTAACAGAACTGCTGTAGGGTTTTCTTTAGGTAGTTTGTGGTTGGTGCGCAACGCAGGCGTTGATCCAGCAACAGGTAGCAGGGCTTTATTAAATGGTGGCGGTTACAAAGTGTTGTATCGCTTTGCTCCAAACGCAGCAGCTGGTCAGTTTAACTGGTCAAATACAGATGGAACTAGATATAACAGTGTTACCGGTCCTACTGCAGGCTCAGCTATAACTGTTAATCAAAATGATGATGCATGGATGTATAATGCACTACCTAAATTTTATGGCGGTTTAAACAATAGTTTTAAATATAAAAACTTTGATTTAGATGTGTTGCTTACTTACTCTGGCGGTAACTATGTTTATTATGGCTCATGGGCAGGTTTACACGATCAGCGTTTTTGGAACAATCATGTAGATGTATTGGGTGCATGGAAACAACCTGGTGACATTAGTTCTGTACCAAGGCCTGTTTATGGAGATAACCTTTCCAATGGGTCTGCTTTACCAATGACATATAGCATGTTTAAAGGCGATTTTATAAAGTTGAAAAATGTAACATTTGGATATAATATTCCTGCAGATGCAATTAAAAAATTAAAGATAAGCAGTGCAAGGTTTTATGTTAGTGGAACAAATTTGCACATCTTTACAGATTATCCTGGTCCTGATCCTGAAGTTTCTTCAAACGGAAACACAGGAAGCGGACAAGGCGTTGATAGAAACACAATTGCCAACGGACGTACCATTTTAGTTGGTGTAAATATTGGACTATAATAATATTGGATTATAAATTTATAAATTCGTTAAGAATGAAAAATAAAATAAAATACATTATCAGCTTTTGTTTCTGCAGTATGTTAACCATGTCCTGCGATAAAGATTTGCTAATACCTATTCCGCAAACATCTATAACAGATATTACTTCGTTTGATACACCTGAGCGTGTGTTAAACCAAGCCCGATCAATGTACCAGGCTTTAAAAAATGGTAATTTTTATGGCGGTCGTTATATTGCATATGGCGATATAAGGGGAGAAGACTTTATTAACGAAACAACCAATGTGGTTACAGGGTTTGATGTTTGGAATTTAAATCCAACAGGAACATCTACCAACTCTGTTCAAAATCTTTGGGCACAGGCTTATTATACTATTAATCTTTGCAATCTTTTTATTGATGGTATGGCGGCTAAAGGCTCTGCGGTTGTAGGGGCTGCTTTATCTGCTAATTATCTTGGTGAAGCAAAGCTAGTACGTGCTTTATCTTATTATAGTTTGCTACAATTGTATGCAAGGCCGTATGCTGATGGTAACGGAAGTAAGCCCGGGTTGCCATTACGATTAACAGGTATTAAAGGATCTGGCTCGTCTGATTTAGCTAGAAGCTCTGTTGCAGCAGTATATACACAAATACTAAGCGATTTAGATTACGCCGAAACAAATCTTCCTTTAGTTAATGCTACTGCCGAGTTAAATACTACCCGCGCACACCGTAACACAGCTATTGCTTTAAAAACAAGGGTTTATTTAAGTATGCAAAATTATACTGGTGTTATTACAGAAGCGAATAAAATAGTTGTTGGATTGGTAGCGCCTTTTAGCGCAACAACTGGTGTTATACATGCACTGCAACCAAGTATAACTACCGTTTTTACTACATATAATACTACCGAATCAATTTTTTCATTACCAATGACGGCTACTGCTGGTGATAATCCAGGTACACAAAATTCACTTGCTTCTTATTATGTTAGAAGCGGTACTGCGCTTGGTAGTGCGGAGTATTCCTTAAATGCAAGTGGTATTTTAGCCAATGCAAATTGGGGTGCTGCTGACGTTAGAAGAACTGCTTTAGTTTACTTAAACGTAGCAACTGGCAAGAAATTTTCATCAAAATATCAAGTAGCTTCTCCCTATACGGACTACCCTCCAGTTATACGTTATTCTGAAGTATTGCTAAATCTTGCCGAAGCATTGGCAAGAACAAATAGTACTGTAAATGCAAAAGCACTTGCACTTGTTAATGCAGTTCGTTCTCGTTCTGATGCGTCGGCAATAGTTGTTGCGACAACACAACCAGACTTAATTAATGCAATTATGCTAGAAAGAAGAATTGAATTTTTGGGAGAAGGATTACGTAATAATGATCTTATGCGTTTAATGGAAACTATACCTGCTAAAGGCTCAGTATCTGCAAAAAATTCAACTGAAACAGGATATATCTGGCCAATTTCTTCTAATGAGTTATCACTTAATAGATTAATGACAGACAATTAAAAAATACAAATTGAATAAAAAATCCAATCAATTTTTGATTGGATTTTTTATTTTAATAAACTAGCAAGTTTATTTTAAAACTTCAGCGAGTTTATTTATTAAATCATTTCCCCTTAATCCAATTGCAATAATCTTTCCATTAGGGTTAATCAATACATTATAAGGTATTCCATCAAAACCATATAGTCCAACAGCTGCGCTGTTCCAATATTTTAAGTCACTAATATGTTGCCAGTTTAATTCATCTTCTTTAATAGCATTAAGCCATGCTTCTTTATTTTTATCAAGAGATACCCCTAATACAGTAAAATTTTTATTTTTAAATTGGCTATATGCTGCAACAACATTTGGATTTTCGTCCCTACACGGAGCGCACCAACTTGCCCAAAAATCTACTAAAACATATTTCCCACGCATCTGATTTAAAGAAAAAGAATTATCGTTAACATCATTCATTGTTATTTCTGGCGCCATATCGCCAATGGCTAGTGTAGTATTTGACTGCTGTGGTGTTTGTATTTTATTCGTTGTTTGTTTTTTTACATAATCAAGTGCACCGGCAATACCTTTGTGGTTAGGGAAACGTTTAACAAGGTTAGTTAATGGCATTTCATATTTACTAATTTCAACAGGAGCCATAGTAGCAGCAAATAGAGATACAATTGGGCTTTTAGAGGTATCGGCATAACTAAAACAGTAGGCACTGAAATTATCCTTTAAAGCGGAAAATTCATTAGAAGTGACAATAAAAATACTATCTGTTTCTGAAACCCGAGCTTTAGTAAATTCTGAAAGTAAGCTGTTTTTATTAGACAGTAGTAATCCAATACTATCGGTGTACATGGTAAGCTTTTTTAAAGAACTGTTAGCAGAACCGCTAAAAAAACGACTAGCAGATTCTGTTTTGTTAACATCAGCTGTAAATTTCATTTCGTCATCTTCATTAATAAAAAGATAGCTATTCATTTCATCTGCTGTACGCAGTCTGTACAAACCTTCTTCTTTAGCAATTGCAGATACTATAAATATTCCATTTTTTATTTCACCTGTGTCTAAAACCTCGGGTTGTTTTGCAATAAAAAATAATTCTTCCAAGTATATTTTTTGATTGGCAATGGATTTTATTTCACCGGTAAGTGTAAATTTTCTTTTTTTAACATTCGAATTGCAGGAAAACAGAAAAATAGTTAAGGCTATTGCAGATAATATTTTTTTCATTTATTATTATTTTCTTAAATACATTTAAGTTAAAAAAATAGTGAGTCAATTAGGTCGTTACAATAATGATTTTATTTTTGCTATTACTTCTTTCAAATTAGATACATCTTGTCCCCCTGCTGTTGCTAGGTTTTTTTGTCCGCCCCCGCCCCCTTTTATTAAGGGGGCTACTATTTCTTTAATTATTTTTCCTGCGTCTAAATTTTTGACAGCCGAAACGGTATCAGAAATACCAATAGCCACAAATGGTTTACCATCAATATTAGCGCATAGCACAATCAGGTGATCATGTAATTTATTTTTTAATTCAAAGCATAGTTTCTTTAAAGCGTCAGCACTACTTACTTCAATAATTTGCCCAACAAAAGTTATATTATTAATGATCTCGTCTTTTTGTAACAATTCTTTTCGAATAATAACCAATTGCCTCGCATCTAATGCGTCAATATGTTTTTTTAATGAAGCATTTTCATTTTGTAAATTTTCAATTGATTTACTTATATCTTTTGGATTTTTTAATAGTCTATTAATACTAGCTATTTCTGTAAAAGCGCTATTAATTAAGGTTTCTGCAGCATTACCACAAACTGCTTCAACCCTGCGTACACCAGCTGCTACAGCAGTTTCACTTTTTACTTTAAATAGGCCTAGTTCACCGGTGCTGCCCACATGGGTTCCACCACATAATTCAATAGAGTAGTTGGTATTCATAATTACAACCCTTACTATATCTCCATATTTTTCGCCAAATAGCGCCATAGCACCTAAATCAATTGCTTCATCTTTTGTCATCGATTTAATGATAATAGGTATATTTTCTCTTATCTTTTCATTCACCCAAACTTCTACTTTTGCCATTTCTTCATCTGTAACTTTTGCAAAATGACTAAAATCAAAACGCAGGTGCTCTTCATTTACTAAGCTACCTTTTTGTGCTACATGCTTACCTAAAACATGGCGTAAAGCTGCATGCATTAGGTGGGTAACACTGTGGTGCAGGGTAATATCTTTTCTTCTGCCTGCATTTACTTTAGAAATTATTTCTCCACCCATATCAGACAGAATATGTTCTGTAAAATGGACGATGAGATCATTTTCTTTTTTAGTGTCTATAATTTTCACTTCGTGTCGGCCTTGTCCAAAGAATAAGGAACCACTATCACCAACCTGACCCCCACTTTCAGCATAAAATGGTGTTTGATCTAGTATAATTTGAAAGAGTTCTTTTCCTTTATTTGTTACTTTGCGATATTTTACAACTTTAGATTTCGTTTCTGAATTATCATAACCAACAAATATAGAAGAGGGGATATCGTTTACCATTACCCAGTCTTCGGTATCCAAAATAGCAGCAGAACGACTACGTGTTTTTTGTTTTTGCATTTCAATTTCAAAACCTATCTCATCAACGGTAAGTCCTTTTTCTGTTGCAACTAATTTGGTTAAATCCAGCGGAAATCCAAAAGTATCGTACAATTTAAATGCCTCTTCACCATTAATATTTTTAGATGCCTGGTTAAGCATTGTCAATCCATTATCAACGGTTCTTAAAAAAGCATCTTCTTCTTCCTTTACTACTTTGCTTATAAAATCAAGCTGTTGTGTTAGCTCGGGAAAAACAATTTCAAATTGTTTAGCAATAAGTGGCAAAAGCTGGTATAATAATGGTTTTTTATAATTCAAATACGAATAATAGTAACGCACAGCCCTACGTAAAATTCGGCGTATAACATAACCTGATCCTGTGTTTGAAGGTATCTGTCCATCGGCAATAGTAAAGCTGATTGCACGAATATGATCGGCAATTACTCGAAATGCAATAGCTTCTTTACTATCGCTATAATCATATTTTTTACTGCTTATTTTTTCAATAGCTTCAATGGTATTGGTAAAAACATCTGTGTCGTAATTAGAAGTTTTATTTTGAATTACCCTTACCAATCTTTCAAATCCCATCCCGGTATCTACATGCCTAGCTGGGAGCTCTTCTAGGCTGCCATCTTTTTTACGGTTAAACTGAATGAATACATTGTTCCAAATCTCAATTACTTGTGGGTGGTCACTATTTACTAATGTTTTTCCATCTATAGTCTTTTTTTCTTCAGGTGTTCTGCAATCCACATGTACTTCGGTGCAGGGGCCACAAGGTCCAGTATCGCCCATTTCCCAAAAATTATCTTTTTTATTACCTAACAAAATGCGGTCTTCGGCAATATATTTTTTCCATTCGTTATATGCCTCTTCATCTTTAGGTAAACCTTCTTTTTTATCGCCTTCAAAAATGGTAACGTATAATTTATCCTTATCCAATTTGTATACATCTGTCAATAATTCCCAACTCCATGCGATGGCTTCTTTTTTAAAATAGTTACCAAAACTCCAGTTCCCTAACATCTCAAACATTGTATGGTGGTAAGTATCTACACCAACTTCTTCTAAATCGTTATGCTTACCACTAACCCGTAAACATTTTTGAGTGTCTGCAGCCCTGCTGTAAGGCGCCTGTTTGTTACCCAAAAAATAATCTTTAAACTGGTTCATGCCTGCATTGGTAAATAATAGCGTAGGATCGTTTTTTACTACAATAGGGGCCGAAGGAACAATGGTATGTTCTTTTGATTTAAAAAAATCAATAAATTGTTTTCTAATCTCAGCACTCGTCATCATATACCAGTAGTTTATATGGGTTGATTTTTTATATTTATGGAGTTATATTTGTTACCTATTGCGAAGGTAGGAAAAACTGGCCTCACCCCAACCTACAGATACAAGGTGAAAATTTGAATATAAGCATGAAAAAAATTAAATATTACTATAATACGCATACACTTCGTTACGAAAAGCTGATTACCCCATTGCGGGTAAAGTTGTTACGCATATTTGGTTTTATTTCTGCTGCTTTGGTTACATCTGCTATTATTATTTACCTGTACAACAATTTTTTTCCGAGAGCAACAGATAAGGAGTCGGAGCTGAAGTATGAAATAATTAAAGATAATTACAATGTTTTGGCAATAAAAACTAAAATGCTACAACAGCAAATGGCTGATTTAGAAAAGCGGGATAATGAAGTTTACCGTTCAATTTTTGAAGCAAATCCATTATCGGATAGTGCTAGAACCAAACTTATTGAAAACAAAAAAGAAATAGAAAAAGTAAATTTATTAAATGAAGATGAATTGGAATTTGAAATTGCAAAAACATTAAATAATATTGCAGCAAGGGTTATTTATCAGTTTGAAAGTTATACTGCTATTGGAAAAATGATTAATAACCAAGAAAATAAACTGGCCTGTATTCCGGCTATACAACCTGTAAGTAATAAACAGCTTAACCGTATTGCAAGTGGTTTTGGAATGCGCATTCATCCTATTTATGGTATTGCTAAAATGCATCCGGGATTAGATTTTACTGCACCACAGGGCACCCCTATTTATGCCACCGGCGATGGTATAGTTACTTATTCTGGTCCGGGCGCGGGCACCGGGAATTTTGTACTCATTAATCATGGGTATGGGTACGAAAGCAAATATTTACATATGGTTCGTATAAAAGCAAGAGCAGGACAAAGGGTAAAACGTGGTGAAGTAATTGGGTGGGTGGGCAGTACGGGTGCTACTACTGGGCCGCACTGTCATTATGAGGTGCATATTAATGGTACCCCTGTAGATCCCGTTTACTTTTTCTTTAATGATTTAACAGCCGAGCAATATGACCGGGTGCTTAAAATAGCTGCCACGGGAAGTGCCAAAAGTTTTGACTAATTTTAATTATGACTCTACAACAAATTTCCTTTGCCTTTGATGAAGTACCGGTTACAAAAATACCGGAACCTAAAACAGCGATGCCCGAAAAACCTTTGCCCGAAAAAATAAGCCTAAAGGGAGATAATAAAAAATTAACCCGTGGCAGGGTGAGTCTTAAAGAAAAAGAGTCTGGTGTAGACTTAATAGAAGTGCCTGAGGATAATGTATTATTTGAAAAAAAATATTATGCTATTGGTATTGTGGCCAATATGTTTAAGGTAAATCAGTCGCTGATTAGGTTTTGGGAAAACGAATTTGATATTTTAAAACCTCGTAAAAACGGAAAGGGCGACAGGCTCTTTCGCCCCGAGGATATTAAGAACCTGAAACTGATTTATCATTTACTGCGTGAAAGAAAATATACAATGGAAGGTGCCAAGGATTTTTTAAAACAAAATAAACGGGCTGATGAAAAATTTGCTTTGATTGAATCTTTAAAAAAACTAAAGGGCTTTTTGCACGAACTGGAAGCTGATTTATAAGAAACCCTTAACAGAAAATTTTAGAGTATCTGTAATTTTACAGCGATATTTATTCCTAATTAACATCTTCGCATAAATTCATTGTTATGGAAAAATATATTTTTATTTTATTCTTTTTAATTTTGGTAAAAACTGGCCTGCTTGCTCAGGCACAATACGAAGCAAGCCAGGATCTAAAGTATCCCGAAGTAAAAGTGGCGAAGGGATTAATTAATAAATATCAAATTCAGAATGATACTGCATATAAATGGTTTGGAGTAAATGAACTTCTCTACAAAGCTGATACCGCAACTTTAAATGCATTCGAAAGAGGGAGAAAAAAATATCAGTTTGTTGTTTTTGGCGGCACCTGGTGTGAGGATACGCAGTTTATTTTGCCTAAATTTTTTAAACTGCAGGAGCAAAGTGGTTTTCCAGATGAAGGGGTAACCCTGTTTGGCGTAGATCGTGCAAAAAACGCGTTGGGTAATATTGCTAAAGCATTTAATATTACCAATGTGCCTACTTTTATTATAATGAAAGAAGGAAAAGAAATAGGCCGTGTAGTGGAATATGGAAAAACAGGAAAATGGGATAAGGAAATTGCGGCTTTATTAAATGAATAATTATAGGCTTATTTAATTTGATAAATATCAATTCCATTTTTATTTAGTAGATAAACTTTTCCATTCATCGCTTTTATCGAAATAAACTCACCAAAAATTTCGGGTAGATTATAGGTTTTTAACTCTAGCGATTTTAATTGGTAACTGTATAATTCATTATTACCGAAACCATAAACGGCATTTCCATTAACTTCTACGTTCGTCCAGTTTAAAAATTTGAGCCTATTTTTAAATCCACCATAATAATCAAAAATATAAAAACCTTTTAATGGGTCGTAGAGGTATACGAAATTATCGCGGTCAATAATTTTAACTGGAGCAGGAACAGTATCAAACAGCATGCGCCAATCTGCCGATGCTTGTAAAGATTTTCCTTCCTCATTAATTTTTTTTAGTTTAAAATCCTCCTCATCAAAAATCCATATATAATTATCATATGCTAGTGTTATATTGTTTACATAAAAAATGTGTTGTTTGCGTAGATTAATGTTGTTGCGTAGTGTTAATAATCGGTCGAGTACTATAATTGTAGCGTAGTTTTTATAATACAGTAGAGCTTTTAAAGGATTAGTTACATCCACATAATTTGGGTTCCCAAATCTTTTTACGTCGTTAAATACAGCTACAGAATCGCCATTTGCATTTAATTTTTTTAACTGATTATTGTCGGTAATTAAATAAATATTATCTAGATTATCTATATTTAAATAAGAGAAATTACCTTTTATAGTTCTAATAAATTGAAAAGAAGCGCTACTTTGAGCATTTACTATAAGTGGTAAGCTGTTAGCTAAACAGCAACATACAAAAAATAGAATAAATTTTATTTTTTTCATTTTGTGTAAAACTTCAGTGTTGTATTTTCTCCATCAAAAACAGCGTAGCTAAAATAATTTATCCAGTCGCCTAAGTTAATATATCTGCTTTTTTCGTTAATAATAAAATTAATGGGTAAATGTCTGTGGCCAAAAATAAAATAATCGTAAAAATCTTTTTGCAACACTTCTTTGCAATAAATTATTAGCCATTCTTTTTCTGGTCCTAAGTATATTTCATTTTCTTTTCCAGTATGCGCCCTACTTTTTCTACTAAAGTAATGCGCAATACTCATGCCAATATGTGGAGGAAGCATGCCAAATAACCAACTACAAGTTTTATTTCGAAAAATTTTTTTAATAAATTTGTATCCATTATCTCCGGGGCCTAATCCATCACCATGACCCACTAAAAAATGTTTGTTATTAAATTGAAATGCCGTGGGTTTAAAATAAATAGAAATATTTAGTTCTTTTTGAAAATAGTCTTTCATCCACATATCATGATTGCCAACAAAAAAATGAACAGCAACTCCGGCATCGGTTAATTCGGCGAGTTTACCTAATATTCGAACATATCCCTTCGGCACTACTTTTTTGTATTCGTACCAAAAATCAAATAAGTCACCCACAATAAATATTTGAGCAGCATCTTCTTGTATTTCATTTAGAAATTGAATAATTTTTTTCTCTCTTATTAAACTATCGACAGCATTAGGGGCTCCAAGATGAAAATCGGAAAGGAAATAAATTTTTTTATTTTTATCTGACTCCATACGATTAAAATTTATTTTTTTGTTGCTGGTATTGCAATAAATCGTCCGATTCAATTTCGGGATTTCCGCTAATATCTCTATTAAACCAATAAGCCCAAGCCAGATAGGCATTGGTATTTTGATATACAATTACTTCTTGACGTTTATATAAAGATTTTTCTCCTTCTTCAGTATTTAGTCCTTCATAATCTTCGTGCTGGCCTATTGCCCAAGAAAATTTTAATGGGGTTTTAATGCTATATAGCTCACTAACAATAAATTTCTCATCTGTTGTAGCAATGCCAACTGGATAATTTCCTAGGTTATACAGCTTACCTTTAATAGAAGCTTCGCATATTAAAGAAACATATTTACTAAGGTATTGGTATACAGGATTTTTAAATCCACTGCGTAGGGAACCATATACAAAAAGTTTATAATTCTCGTTATTCATAATAAATTAAAGGTACTTGTAAAAATACAATTATGTGTCTATCAAAAAGCAATAAACCTCCTTTGGGCCATGCACTCCTGTAACTAATGTTTTTTCTATATCAGCTGTTCGACTAGGGCCAGTTGCAAACGTGATAAGAGAAGGGATATTGTTGCTGTATTTTTCTTTTATTTTTTGTAAAGCATCTTTAACATCGTATACCAATTGGTTGGTATACGCAATACAAATATGAATAGGAGCATAAACACTAATTGTACGGCCGCTCTGTTGTGCAGCGCTCATTACAATACTACCTGTACGGGCTACTAAAAATTCGCAGTCGGTAATGGAAGCGTCGCAACCAGGCAGGTTAATTGTATTGCTGAATTGCGCTTCCCATTTATCTGTATTGCAATAAATTTTTGTCCATTTTTTTTCAGTAATCAGTTGTTCTAGTTGTTGCAGCATTTCTGTTTCGTTAATACAAAAGGCAAATTTACCTTGCATATTAATAAATTCTTGGGCAAAAACTAAATCTAGGCTATCCCTTGCAGGGAGAAACACAGAGCTTGTTCCTTCACTTTTTGGAAAAGGCACTGGCACTGGATGACTTAGTGCCCGCCTAATTTTTTTTAAAATATTTTCCTTTTCAACCGATACAGCCATAATAAATATATGTTACTAAGGGGTTTTATCATCGGATTCTGCGGGTAATTCATCTGCTATTTCAATTGTTAGTTTTTCTGCTACCGTGTCATTTTCTTCTATTACAATATCTAATGCCCTTTTTTCTTCGTATGGTCTTTTGCCAATTAGCGCCTCTACATCGCTTTTAAACAGCACTTCTTTTTTTAATAATTCTTTTGCCAGTTTTTCAACATCGTCTTTTTTTTCTGTCAAAAGTTTTTTAGTAATTTGGTATGCATTGTCAATTAATTTACGCACTTCTTCATCAATCATTTTACCCGTTTCTTCACTATATGGTTTTGTGAATACGTTCTCCTGGTTGGGATCGTAATAACTAATATTACCCACTTTATCATTCATGCCATAAACAGTAATCATGCTATAAGCAATTTTAGTTATCTGCTGCAAATCATTACTGGCGCCGGTGCTAATTTTTCCAAAGAAAATATCTTCACTAGCCCTGCCGCCAAGTGTCATACAAATTTGATCCATTAATTGATCAGTATTGTACAAATATTGCTCTTTAGGTGTGTATTGAGCATAACCTAATGCTGCCGTTCCTCTTGGTACTACAGTAACTTTTAATAATGGATACGCATGTTCCAAATACCAGCCACAAATAGCATGGCCCGCTTCGTGATAGGCGATAATTTCTTTTTCTTCGGGAGATATAATCTTATTTCTTTTCTCTAATCCGCCAATAACTCGGTCAATCGCATCCTGAAAATCACTCATATCTACCGAGTTTTTTCCTTTTCTAGCAGCTATTAATGCCGCTTCATTACAAACGTTAGCAATATCTGCGCCAGCAAAACCTGGTGTTTGTTCTGCCAGTTTATGAATATCTAGTGATTCGGAAATTTTGATAGGGCCAAGGTGTACTTTAAAAATAGCTTCTCTGCCTACTAAATCAGGACGGTCAATAGATATTTGTCTATCAAAACGGCCTGGGCGTAACAAAGCGCTATCCAACACATCTGGCCTATTGGTTGCGGCCAAAATTATAATTCCTAAATCTGTACCAAAACCATCCATCTCTACTAGTAATTGATTAAGCGTATTTTCTCTCTCATCATTACTCATCATCATATTTTTTCCTCTAGCTCTTCCTATGGCATCAATTTCATCTATAAAAATTATACAAGGGGCCTTTTCTCTTGCTTGCTTAAATAAATCTCGTACACGGCTGGCACCAACACCTACAAACATTTCTACAAAATCACTTCCGCTAAGACTAAAAAAAGGAACCTGAGCTTCGCCAGCAACGGCCTTAGCTAACAATGTTTTGCCTGTACCAGGAGGTCCAACTAATAATGCACCTTTTGGAATTTTACCACCTAGTGCTGTATATTTTTTAGGATTTTTTAAGAAATCAACAATTTCCATCACCTCTACTTTGGCTTCATCTAAGCCTGCCACATCTCCAAAATTAATATTAACTTTAGTCCCTTTTTCAAACAAAGTTGCTTTTGATTTTCCGATGCTAAAAATGCCTCCAGACCCGCCACCACCACCCGGGCCGCCTACTTTACGCATCATCATTACAAATAACAATACAATTAATAAAATGGGTAATAAAGAACTTATGATTTGTCCAAAAATTTCACCTTCTGGACTAGGGGTATCAGAAATTTCTATTACGGTCGGATTTTTTTTATAAAATTCTATCATTTGTAAAGCAAATGTTTTATCATCTACAATACTAAAAAAAAGCTGCGGCTGATCGGGTTTTACTACTAATGTAGCTTCGTAGTTTTTATTTGAGTCGAAGTTTAATTTCTTTTTATAAAATTCCGCTTTGGCTTTCAAGCTATCTGTATTAATAAAAACTCGTACAATTTCTTTATTACCAACGGTTTTCATTTTAACCACATCTCCTTGTAATACCATGGAATAGAACTTCTGCTGGTCTATTTCAATACCTGCACTATTTACTGTGCGAAAAAAATTCCAGCCAATAATAACAAGAAAAACAATGCCATAAATCCAGTAAATATTAAAACGTGGCTTCTTCTTGTCATCTCCTTTTGGTGTAGTATTATCTGTATTAATTTCCTTTTTTTTGTCCTTTTGATTCATAATTTTTGTGCTATTATATTGTATAATTATTATCGTTATTATTACTTAGCTTTCATTAATAAGTAATTATATTAATAACGTTATTGTAAATTAATTTCTAATCCCTATGTTCCATCAAAACTGCATCACTCCACATTTCTTCTAGCTGATAAAATTTTCTAGGCTCAGGCAACATAACATGAATAACCACATTAACATAATCAATCAAAATCCATTGCTGCCCTTGTCTACCTTCATGCTTATAGGCTGCTTCTTGGCATTTTACTTTTATATCTGTTTCAATAAAATCGGCTATAGCTCTTAACTGGGTTGTATTACTAGCCTGACATATTATAAAAAAATCAGCTACGGCTTCAGGAATTTTTCTTAGGTCAAGGCTAACAATATGTTCTCCTTTTTTCTCTTTTATAGCATGAATGATTGTTTTGAAAATCTTACTGTTTTTCGTTAATCTTATAACACCACTTTTTTTGCGAGTATTTAATGCCTTTAAATTATTCAAATCTGATTATATTTTTATTTTTGCACCTTTAATGATAAATGATTACCAATATAGGATTTGTTATTGTTTTTTAATCAAGTAGATTGCAATTAATGGCAAAAGTAACACTTCTTTGTCATTTGAATTATTATGATAACGGCCGATTTTTTTAGTATTTTAGACTCAGTGGATAGCACCAATAACTATGCCATGGGCAGGATTCATGCAGGTTTGGCAAAACATGGAATGCTTTGGTTTACAAAACAACAAACAGCAGGTAAAGGGCAAAGAGGAAAGGCTTGGAACGCTGAAAAAGAGAAAAATATTACGATTAGCCTTGTTTTAGAGCCTTACATGTTAGCTATTGATAGTCAATTTCATTTAAGCGCAGCTGTGTCACTTACAATTTTTGAATTTTTTGCGGTCTTGGCTGGGGATGAGACCAAAATTAAATGGCCAAACGATTTGTTTTGGCGTGACAGAAAGGCAGGTGGCGTTTTAATTGAAAATATATTTCAAGGTGCAGTATGGAAATGGGCTGTAATTGGTATAGGGATAAATATAAATCAAACCAAGTTTGATAAATTTTTAATACCTGCAGTATCACTTAAGGAAATAACAGGAAAAAATTATGACACTATTGAGCTAGCTAAAATTCTTCATGCGCTGCTGATAAAAAATCTATCTAATCCACAAAGTTTTGAAACTACCATAAGTCAGTATCAAATGCACCTGTATAAGCGTAATGAAAAGGTAATACTTAAAAAAAATGGTATAAAATTTGAAACCATGATTAAAGCAGTTAATGCAAAAGGCCAATTAATTACGGTTAACGAAACAGAACGACAGTTTGACTTTGGAGAAGTGGAGTGGGTTATATAGGTTTATGTTTAGGCGTTTAAAATTTCTTCGGTATGTGCCTTGCTTTTTGGGCTGAAGAAAATTTTGTAAATAATTCCTTTTTCATTAATTAAAAAAGTGGTTCGATTTAGCCCCATATAAGTTTTTCCATAAAGTTTTTTTTCTCCCCAAACACCATATCGGTTAATTATTTTATGATCTGTATCTGCTATTAAAGTAAAAGGTAGTGCATATTTGGCTTGAAATTTTTTATGCTTTTTTTCTTCATCCGAACTAATGCCTAAAATAATAAAATCATTCTTTTTTAATAAGTCAAAATTGTCCCGAAGATTACAAGCCTGTATGGTACAAGTAGGGGTATCATCTTTAGGATAAAAATAAAGAATAATTTTTTTTCCTATAAAATCAGTTAACGAAATTAATTTACCGTTTTGATCTTTGCCTGTAAATAAAGGAGCTTTTATGCCCTCGATTAAATTTGTCATTCTTTTTAAATTAGCTTTTTAAAAAATATCAGCGACTAAATCTGTAAATCTGCTCTGTTACATTTTTAACCAAATCTTCTACAATAATTTTTAATTCGTGTTCACCTGATGTGCATTTTTCATCAAACTCGTAAATAAATTTACTGCCTTTATCATTGCTAAAACGAAGCCAGTTACCATCCAGAGTTGCAGTAAAGTTTTTTATTTCTTCCATGTTATCTTTTATAACAAATAGGATACTACTTTGTTTGCTGCAATCCATACCTTCTTTAAAATTGATGGCAGTAATGGTTGGCGCTATTGTGTCAATCATTAATTGAAAGCTACCAAACCCATTAAAGCTTGCTCTGAACCAGCCAGTCTCTTTTCCATTAGTAATAGGTTCTGCTTTTGCATAATTATTATTTCCATTTGCAAATCGCCGCATAATTATTTTATCCAAAAAGGTAGTTTTTGCTTTAATAGTAATTGGAAAATAAGATTGTAAAGGAACGCCTGTATTATGTAATTGATAAACAGGGAAACTTGAGGTTGCATTTAATTCTTTATACTGAAAATGGATAGTGTCGTATAAGCAGTTTTGGGGCAAATAAAATTCAATATTACTTTTTTCAAAAATGTTTAAAAATCCAGGATAAAAAACTTGCTGTGTAAAATTTTTTGCTTTTATTTTTACAAAACTTTTATTTTTTTTGATATTAAATTGTACGATTGATGCATTGCCAAAAGCATCTTTTACCACTAATTTAATTGCATGCGTAAGTCCATCATCAATAGAGATAACCCCATCGCTATTAGTTGCTTTATAAATAGTACTATTATTGCCTGGTAATTTTGAAACATGTTGTATAAATACACCTCCGTTATTTCTATATTTATAATCAATATGCGCATTCAGATAGCGGCTTTCATCGTAATTAATGCTATCTATTTGAAAACCAACAATAGGATTTTCGTTTTCGTATAATACAGTTTCATAAATACCATTATGATTGTGCGATTCTGAGTCTTTATCGGATGCATAAATACCAAAACTTACCTTATTGGTGTTTACCAAAATTACTGATGGGCTAGCTACATATATACCATTAATATTTTTTAGTGAAAAAATTTCTGGAATTTGTTCATATGTACTTATAAGCTTGTTGTATATGGCTAATTTTAACACAACTGGCGCAATACTATCTGGCGCAAGAAAATTAAATAATGATGGGTTTAAAACTTTATCAGTTTTAGTGTCTCTTATTTCAAAATGCAGATGTGGCCCTTGCGACCCTCCAGTATTACCACTGTAAGCAATAAACATTCCTTTTTTTACTGGAAATAAATCGGGTGGAATATTTAAATAAATTGCCCAGCTTTTAAATAAATATTGCTGTTTTTTTATGTAATTTTCTAGCGCAGGATAAAAATTATTTAAGTGAGCATACAAGGTTGTTAAACCATTAGGGTGATTAATATAAATAGCTCTCCCAAATCCCCAAGGTTCAATTTTTACCTTTGCTATATAACCATTTGCCGCTGCTAAAATATTTCTATTTTCTGTACTACCTGTTCTACAATCCAATCCCATATGAAAATGATTTAACCTCGGCTCGCCAAAATTCGCAGCTATTGATTTATCTTCATCAACTGGATAGGAAAAATAGTCTTGTGGATAATGCTTTACTTCAAAAAATTGTCCTCTAGCGTTAATCGAAGGTAATATCAGTAGTATTAAAATAACAAACTTTTGTATACGTCTAATCATTATTTTTATGAGGTAATTTTGTTCTTATTATTAAAATTACATCTATTCCATCAATTCCTTTTTATACTTTTATACTATTACCTTTTCTGAAACAGATATTTTTAATTATTTTATTTGCTATAATTCTTAATAGCGGGGTTGTTCAAAATACGGATTGTAAAGTATTGTTAGATTCTATGGTAGGAACTTATACAGGCGAATTTAAAATGGGCTACCCGAAGGCAAGGGTAAATATACCTGAAGTGCTGGAAGCTATTATTATGGAAGTTGGAAAAAAGCACTAACTAATAAAGCATTAACTAACTTTTGGGGCATTGTATTACCGTTTAAGTTCACATTTAATTTTGGAAACTCCTTTGTAGAGATCGAGTTTTTTGAAAAAGAAGCTTGGAATGTTATTGTATCGATTAATAAATAGTAATCATATTTTAGTTTAAATGCAAGGCGAATAGGCGCTAGATTTTATGATAAAGAGTAGCAAAATGTAGGAATCGTATTTTGTGATCCGGCTTTTTTATTGCATCCTGAAAGTTAATGCCGCAAAATCCTCCACGCTCAAAGCCTCAGCTCGTTTTAAAAATATCTCATCCTGTAAAACCTCTGCAGGAAATAAACTTTTAACAGCATTACGCATGGTCTTTCTGCGCTGGTTAAAGGCGGTTTTTACCAATACCCAAAATGCCCTTTCGCTTTTGTAATCCAGTGTCATTGTTTTTCGCTTCATGCGTATTACGCCGCTCTGTACTTTAGGTGGCGGATCAAAACATGAATTACTTACATCAAACAAATATTCAATTTCGTAGTATGCTTGCATCAACACACTTAACACTCCATATACTTTGCTACCTTCTTTTGAGGCTGCGCGTTGCGCTACTTCTTTTTGAAACATACCTATAATGCAGGATACATCATCTTTCCAATCTAAAACTTTAAATAAAATTTGTGTAGAAATATTATAAGGGAAGTTGCCAATAACCGTAAAAGGCTCATCAAAAGGTTTTTCTATATCCAAAAAACTCTGATGAATTATTTTATCAGCAAGTACAGGATATTTTTTTGAAAGATAGACTACTTTTTCTTCATCAATTTCCACTGCCTTAAAATTAATATTGGCAAAGCCCATCAGGTATTTGGTTAGTGCTCCCGAACCAGGTCCAACTTCTAGCAAGTTATTAAATGCCCCTTCTTTTAAAACACCAATTATTTTTTGAATAACAAGTTCATCTTTTAAGAAATGCTGGGCCAGTGATTTTTTATGTGTGAACATAGCTGCAAATGTAGCTTAAAATAGGCCTCTAACTTAACGAAAACAGATAACCTAAATAAGGGGAGCACTATTACTGTAGATTAATTAGCTTTTTTGCTATGGTTACTGTATTAATGATTATTTTAAATACGTAAAAGCTTTACCATAATCAAGGAAAAAGTTTAAGGCAAATAAAAAAATACAACCAATTCTAATAAATGTATAACCTATAGTAATATTATATACGAATGTAATTCCTATATACAAAAACTGGTTTTATAACTATGTATTTTGTATTTTTATGTATTATTAATTATTAAGAAAATGAATACGGGGACTGACAAAAAGCCAATCATCGGGTTAACATGCGGTGATATTAATGGTATTGGCATAGAAATTATTATTAAAATACTTGCAGACAATCGCATACTGGATATTTGTACTCCCGTAGTTTTTGGAAATAATAAAGTACTTAATTTTTACAGAAAGGGCTTAACTGAAATAAATATCACTTTTACAAGTGCTAAAGAATTGAACCAAATAAATCACAAGCAGATTAATCTCTTTAACTGCTGGGATGAGGAAGTAAGTGTAAACCCCGGTATATTAAATGAAACGGGCGGTAAATATGCCCTTAAAAGTTTAACAATTGCTGCCAAGGCTTTAAAAGATAATTTTATCGATGGTTTGGTTACAGCACCTATTCATAAAAGTAATACCCAATCTGATCAGTTTAATTACACAGGACATACCCCTTATCTAAAAAATTTATATGGTGCTGCAGATGTGGCCATGTTTATGATTGCTGAGAATATGCGAGTGGCTCTTTTAACAGAACATTTGCCGGTGCAGGACGTTGCCACACATATTACCAAAGAAGGTATTATTAGTAAGCTGCAGATTATTAATAATTCTTTAAAAAGAGATTTTAATATTAATAAACCAAGAATTGCCGTGCTAGGCTTAAACCCGCATGCGGGCGATGAAGGTCTTATTGGAAAAGAAGAAATAGACATTATTAAACCGGCTATTAAAGAATCCAAACAACGTGATATTTTTTGCTTTGGCCCTTACCCAGCTGATGCTTTTTTTGCTCGCGGACAATATGAAAAATTTGATGCAGTACTAGCCATGTACCACGACCAGGGACTAATTCCTTTTAAATCATTAGCCATCGGCGAAGGGGTTAATTATACTGCAGGGCTGCCTGGCGTAAGAACCTCTCCCGATCATGGTGTAGCTTTTGATATTGCTGGCTCAGGCAAGGCAGATGAATCTTCTTTAAGGGAAGCTATTTTCAAATGCGTTGATATTATTATTGGCAGGCATGAGTATGACGTGCAGCACAAAAATCCGCTCAATAAAATGAGTTTAGTGGTAAATACTAATATGGTTGATGAAAGGATTAGTGATATACCTGAATAAGCAGCTAATAAAATTTTATACAATTTCAGCTGGATTCAAATAACGCTGTAAGACCATTGCATAATTTTCAAAAGCTTCAAAACCTTTTTTGGTGATGCGGCAAACGGTTTTAGGGTAATTATTGCTAAACTGCTTGGTTACTTCAATATATTCTGCGTCTTTTAGCTTATTAATCTGTATACTTAAGTTCCCTGCCGTTGAATTTGTCTTCTCTTTTAGAAAAGTAAAATCAGCCTCAGATACTCTTATTAATATACTTACAACGGCAAGTCTCAGTTGGGCATGCAATATAGGATCTAGGGGTGAAAAGTTGATCATTTACTTATATGTTTAAAAAATAGCAATTAAGTATAAATGCAGTATCCAATAATAGTTTTTACTCAATTTAAAAGGCCTGTCTAAGCTGTAAATTAAAATTATATACAGTACTAAAATAAATAATATTAATTATTTATAATATATATTTAATAAAAACAAACGTAAACTAATTTATATTATAAACTATAATTTTTTGTAATTTTTTTTATTTTACCTATTAATACTGACTATAAATATAGCCAGTATTAAGTTATATTTTATTGATTACCAGTAATATATATAGCATTTACTTAAATAAACCAAAGAGGGCTTCTGGTATATTAACTTATCAACATTTCGCAAAATTTATTTTTTTATGTGGGCCGAAATTGTAATTTAGCCTCAGAATTTAATGGGTTAGTAAGTACAAAGGGTCAACAGAAATGTTGACCCTTTTACTTTTTTTACTTTTAAAGATTACAAAAGCTACTTTTTAAATCAGTAATATTTTCAGTTTTAATTTTATTTGATTTTTCATTCTTCTTTATCCAATTTACATTTACGTTATGAGTAAAACTAAATCCGCTTTTTTTTGTCAGAGTTGTGGTTACGAAAGCGCCAAATGGGTAGGTAAATGTATGAACTGTAATAATTGGAATACGTTTATAGAAGAAGTAATTATAAAAACAACGGATAAAAAAGGAAAAGATGAATGGCGAGATTACGCTGGAGTGGGAAAACAAAAAACCATTTCGATAAATGATGTTAGTAGCGCCGAAGAAAAAAGGGTATTTACCAATGATGCAGAATTAAACAGGGTACTTGGTGGAGGTATTGTTTTAGGCAGTATTGTTTTAGTTGCCGGCGAACCAGGTATTGGCAAGTCAACCCTATTTTTACAAATAGGGTTACAACTTAAAGATATTGTTACCTTATATATAAGTGGTGAGGAAAGTGAACAACAAATAAAAATGCGTGCCGATCGCATTGGTAATGGGAGTGATAATTTTTATATCCTCACTGAAACAAATACACAAACTATTTTCCAGGAGATAAAAAAATTAAAACCACAACTTGTTATTGTAGATTCTATTCAAACCTTGCAATCGCCTTTTGTTGAAAGTGGTGCAGGTAGTATCAGCCAGATTAGAGAATCGGCAGCAGAACTTCAACGCTTTGCTAAAGAAACAAACACGCCTGTTTTTTTAATTGGCCATATTACTAAAGATGGCACCATTGCCGGTCCAAAAATTTTGGAACACATGGTGGATACCGTTTTGCAGTTTGAAGGTGACCGACATTATGCTTACCGTATTTTACGAACGCTTAAAAACCGCTTTGGATCTACATCTGAGCTGGGTATATACGAAATGATCAGCACAGGTATGCGGGCAGTAAATAACCCATCCGAATTATTAATTACGCAAAAGGAAGAACAATTAAGTGGTATTGCCATTGCTGCCACTATGGAAGGTATGCGCCCCTTATTAATTGAAGGTCAGGCATTGGTAACACAAAGTGTTTATGGCACACCTCAACGTACAGTGAGTGGTTTTGATTTGCGCCGCTTACAATTATTATTAGCCGTGCTGGAAAAAAGAGGAGGCTTTCATTTTGGTGTAAAAGATGTTTTTATAAATATTGCTGGCGGTATAAAGGTAGAAGATCCTTCTATTGACCTTGCCATAGTATCTGCTTTATTAAGTAGCTATGATGATGTAGTTATAAATCAACATTATTGTTTTGCCGGCGAAGTAGGTTTAAGTGGAGAGATAAGAGCTGTTAATCGCATTGAACAACGTATTGCTGAAGCAGAAAAATTAGGTTTTGAAAAAATTATAGTAAGTAAATACAACTCAAAATCATTAGGAAAACAAAAATTTAATATTGAAGTTGTTCCATTAGGAAAAGTTGAAGAATTATATCAATATTTATTTTAACTTGTACTGGTAATTATTAACCATGATTGCCCGACTAAAAAATATATTTAGCAGTACCCTGCACCTTTTTTATCCGCATCTATGTACCGGTTGCGGCTCTGATTTACTTAAAGAACAAAATTTACTTTGCATCAAATGCATGCACAATTTACCCCATACAAATTTTGCGGTATTTGCAAATAATCAAATTGAAAAAGATTTTTGGGGAAGGATTCCATTGACTGCTGCTTATAGTCAGTTTTATTTTTCAAAAGAGTTTTTAATTCAGCATTTAATTCATCAGCTTAAATATAAAGGCGATACAAAAATTGGTTTTTACTTAGGCGAAATGATGGGCAAAACTTTGTTAAATAGTAACCGATTTTCAACCATTGACGCCTTAATACCCCTGCCGCTTTTTGCCGATAAAGAACATAAACGGGGTTATAACCAGGCAACAGTAATATGTAATGGTATATCTGCCGTAATGAATATACCCGTATTAAATAATGCTGTTATTCGCCAGCAGGCAACCCAAACCCAAACGCGTAAACACCGTACCGAACGCTGGGAAAATGTAAAAGACAGCTTTAAAGTGGCAAAAGCTAATGAAATAAGCGGTAAACACTTACTATTAGTTGATGATGTAGTTACCACTGGTGCAACTTTAGAAGCCTGTGGCCATGTTATTCTTCAGGTAGCAAATGTTAAGCTAAGTATGGCCACCTTAGCTTATGCCGTTAAATAACTAGCGTAAAGTATAAATTTAATTAAATATGTATAAATTTGAAAAATGAAGTTATTTCGATTTCTTTTTTGCAAATTATCCCTATCAAAATGGTTAAAAGATAGATTTAGTATTAGTTATTGCCTATTATCCATTAGTTATTGCATACTAATAACAAGTTCCTGTAAAAAAGATTCTTTCGTTACCAGTCAATTTGCTCTATTAAGCATTACAGCCGATACCTTAAAATACGACACTGTTTTTACTACAACAGGTTCCATAACCAAATCGTTTAAAATTATCAACGAAAACAATCAAAAGCTCCGGCTCAGCAAAATAAAATTAATGGGAGGTTCGGCTTCTGCTTATAAAATGAATGTTGATGGTATTGCAGTTAATGAAATAAATAATTTAGATATGGAAGCCAATGATAGCATCTATATTTTTGTATCCATCACCACCACCCCAAATACCGCAAACCTTCCCTTTATTATAAGTGATAGTATTTTAATAAATTATAATGGCAATAATCGATATATACAATTACAAGCTTACGGACAAAATGCCAATTTTTTAAGAAATAAAATAATTACAGGTAATGTGGTCTGGACCAATAACCTGCCTTATGTAATACTTGGCAGTATACGTGTTGATACAACGGCCACACTAACCATACAGCCCGGGTGTAAAATTTATTCGCATGCCGATGCACCTTTTATTGTAGATGGCACTTTAATTGTTAATGGCACCCCTACTACTAATGTAATTTTTACCGGCGATAGATTAGACGAAGTTTATAAAGACCTCCCTGCAAGCTGGCCAGGAATTTATTTTAGAGGCCCCAGTAAAAATAATATTCTTACTTATGCTATTATCAAAAATGCCTACCAGGCCATTGTTGCGGAAAAGCCATCCATCAATGCCAATGTAAAAGTTAACCTGCACCAATGCATTATTGACAATGCTTATGATGCTGGTATATTATGCGTAAATAGTAATTTGCAGGCCGATAATAGTTTGATAAGTAACTGTGGCAACAATATTATTTTAAGTTATGGCGGCGTTTACAAATTTACACATTGCACTGTTGCAGCTTATTCCAACAACTATCTTATTCATAAAAATCCGGTACTTAACGTAAATAACTTTTTAACCCAATCTGGCACTACCTTAACCGCAGATCTACATGCTGTTTTTAGCAGTAATATTTTTTGGAGCGATGGGATAATGGTAAATAATGAAGTAGTGATAAGCAAACAAGGTGTAAATATTTTTAATGTTTTATTCGAAAAAAATATTTATCGCGCCCTTACTGGCCCTACCAACAGCACGCTATCTGGCAATAAAATTAATACAGATCCTTTATTTGACAGCATTGATGTAAGTAAAAATATATATAATTTTAGAATTACAAAAAATGCATTCGCGCCAGGCATAAATGCAGGAATTTTAACTACTTTTTTAAAAGACCTAGATAATAATAATCGAAATATTGGGTTACCTGATATGGGTTGTTACGAGAAACAATAAGAACTTTCGTTTTCAAGAAGGAGAAAATGCCTTTGAGGCTTTACCTCTTTTTAAGAATCAACAAAAAAAATTCGATTTTATTTACAATAATCAATTGAACAATAACTAGAATACTTTGTTAATAAAGAAAAAATTATTTAATGATAAAATTAGTAGCTATTAGTTCAATCCTAATCGCCCTCACTATTCAAGCAAACAAAAATGTAAATACCTATACGCCGAAAACAAAAACCAACATTACAGTTAAATCCATTTACGATTTTAAAGTGGATGGACTAGAGGGAGATACTATTGATTTTGCTACATTTAAAGGTAAAAAAATACTGATCGTAAACACCGCCAGTAAATGCGGTTACACCTCGCAGTATGAAGAATTACAAAAATGCTATGACACGTATAAAGACAAGCTGATAATTGTTGGTTTTCCGGCTAATAATTTTGGTGCACAAGAGCCCGGAACCAACGCTGAGATAAAAGAATTCTGTAAAAAAAAATATGAGGTTAGCTTCCCTATGGCTGCCAAAATTTCTGTGAAAGGTAAAGATATGGCACCTATTTATCAATGGTTATGTAACAAAACACAAAATGGTGTTTTAGATGTTGAAGTAAAATGGAATTTCGGAAAATTTTTACTCGATGAAAAAGGAAATCTTTTAACTTATTTTCCTAGTAAGGTTACGCCAATGAGTGCTGAAATAACGAATAATTTTTAATACTCCTGAACCATTTTAAAGCATACTAATGATAAAATTAGCATTATTTTCCATCCTATTTTTTTGGAATAGTTTATTTTCAAAACGAAAAGTGTCGGTTCAGCATAAAACCATTTATGATTTTAATGTGGCCTCAATAAATGCCGGCAGTATTAACTTTGCTGATTTTAAAGGAAAAAAAATATTAATTGTAAATACTGCATCAAAATGTGGATTTACACCTCAATACGAAGATTTAGAAATGCTATATAAAAAATACAAAGATCATTTGGTGATTATTGGTTTTCCTGCAAATGACTTTTTTTTTCAAGAGCTTAAAAGCAACAAGCATATAGCTGAATTCTGCAAAAAAAATTATGGTGTTTCATTCCCTATGGCAGCCAAAATTTCTGTAAAAGGAAAAGATAGGGCAGCCATTTACAACTGGCTTTGTAATAAAAGTGAAAACGGTGTAATGAATGCAAAAGTACCCTGGAATTTTAATAAATTTTTAATAGATGAAAATGGTAAACTTGTGGCTCATTTTAAGAGTAAAGTAAAGCCGATGAGCGAGGAGATTATAAGTAAACTACAAATTCATCGCTAATTTTATCATTCTTTCTATATCCTTGATTGATGCATAGTTTTTGGGTATTAACTTAGCGCAGTTGAACTATATTTGAATATATGCAATTTCAATCTATCATCGGTCAAAAAGAAATAAAAGAGCAATTGACACAAATGGTACAGCACAATCGGCTTAGCCATGCTTTATTATTTTTAGGAAAAGAAGGAAGTGGCACTTTACAACTAGCATTGGCATTTGCCCAATACATTGTTTGTCAATCGGCGAATAGTAAAAACAAAATGACAGTAGATGAGCCATCATTGTTTGAAGAATATTTACCAATAAATAACGAAAAAAAAACAGCGAATAAAGATAGCTGTGGCATTTGCCCTGCCTGTAAAAAAGCCGCCGAATTCGTACACCCAGATATACATTTTTCGTACCCAATAGTTACAAAAAAACAAGGAGAAAAATCTGTTAGTACCGATTTTATAAAAGAGTGGCGCGCGTTTATTAATGAAAATCCTTACGGCAATATTTACGACTGGTTACAATTTATTGGTGCCGAAAATAAACAGGGCAATATTACCGCTCAAGAGTGTAAAGATATTATACGAAAACTAAATCTAAAAAGTTTTGAAAGTGAATATAAAATTTTGATTATGTGGATGCCAGAATTTTTAGGCAAGGAAGGGAACAAATTATTAAAACTGATTGAAGAGCCTCCCGCAAATACCCTTTTTATTTTGGTT
>CAMBEI010000013.1 GCA_945865645.1 Chitinophaga pinensis
ATATAATTTTTTTGAAAAAATTTTTATCAATTATTGCTATTTATGTATTGTTAATGTTTACTTTTCAGTTACCTGCTTTTTCCCAGGGTTGTGTTAGTATAAAAAATATGCCGTGTACTAATATGTCACATTTTGAGCATGATAGCACAGCTGTTCAAAAGATAGCAAAGTGGCAAATTTTTTTGGGTTACAGATACTTTAAATCATACAAACACTTTGTAGGTGATCAAGAGCAAAAGCAACGTGTTGAGTTAGGTACCGAAGTAATAAATATTTCACACTCATTTGACCTTAGTCTTTATTACGAGATATCTAGCCGCTTAGTGGCTTCTATAAATTTTCCAATACTTTTTTATAACCGATCTTCTTTATATGAGCATTACGGTAACTCAAATATTACAAACCCACAACAAAAACGTTTTAATACTAACGCAAATGGATTAGGTGATATTAGAATTGCAACAAGTTATTGGATGCTTGCTTCCAAAAAATATAAAGGAAATTTTGCTTTGGGTATGGGATTAAAATTACCAACAGGCCAAGCAGAAATGCAAGATAATTTTCACAAAAGAACAGCTTCTGGCTCAGATTCTATAATCAGAAAACCTGTTGACCAATCAATTCAATTAGGAGATGCTGGGTTTGGGTTTAGTGTTGAAACACAGGGGTATCAATTTTTATTTAAAAACGCTACCCTTTATTATAATGGATTTTATTTATTTAATCCACGCAATGTTAATAACACTTTAACTAGAGGAACATTAACAGGCTCTGATCCGCTGATTGCCTATCATTCTGTTCCTGATCAATTTTCTGTTAGACTAGGTATAAATTATAGTTTGCTACCAAAAAAGAATTTAAAATTAAGTTTGGGTGGCCGATTTGAAGGAGTTCCATCACATGATGCAATTGGTAAAAGCAATGGGTTTCGTAGGCCAGGATATATTGTTTCTATAGAACCAGGGTTGGCTTTAAATAAAAATAATTGGACATTTCAATGTAGTGTTCCTTTTGCAATTTATCGCAATAGAACAAGAAGTATTTATGACTTGGCAGACCCAACGGGACAACGTCATGGCGATGCAGCTTTTGCTGACTATTTAATTAATATCGGAATTAGTTATAGTTTGGGAAAATAACTTTAAAATTATACTTTCATTAATCTGTTTACCGCCTCATTTAGCGTGCTTTCTTTTTTAGAAAAGCAAAAACGTAAAACTTTATTGTCTTCCCCTTTTTTATAAAAAGCAGAAGCAGGTATGGTAGCTACTCCATATTCTTTTGTAAGGCGAATGGCAAAATCTTTTTCGCTTTCATCAGTAATATCATCGTAGCTATATAATTGAAAATAACTGCCATAAGATGGTAGTGGTTTAAATTTTGTTTGCTGCATTCCCTTTTTTAAGTAATCTCTTTTTTGCTGCAGAAAAAAACCAAGATCTAAATAATTATTCTTTTGCTGTAAAAATTCCGCCAACGCGAACTGTACTGGACTGTTACAGGTAAAACAATTAAACTGGTGCACTTTTCTAAATTCTTTCATCAATGCAGGTGGTGCAACACAGTAACCCAGTTTCCAGCCGGTGCAGTGGTAAACTTTACCAAACGAAAAACAAACAAAACTTCTTTCATACAAAGTCGGATAGCGCAACATGCTTTCATGTTTTTTACTATCAAAAATTAAGTGCTCATATACTTCATCACTTAAAATAAAAATACCCGTGCCTTTAAGCAGGTTTTGTAATTGCACAATATCATCTGCATTTAATAAAGCGCCCGTTGGATTGTGCGGCGTATTAAGCATGATGAGTTTTGTTTTGGGAGTAACTTTCTGTTTTACTATCTCCCAATCAATTTTATAATCAGGATAAACTAGCGAAATTAAAACCGGTACCGCGCCGTTAATTTCAATATTAGGAATATAACTATCGTAAGCCGGTTCAAAAACAATTACTTCATCTCCAGGTTGCAGTATGGTAGTAAGTGCAGTATAAATAGCATAAGTGCCGCCAGGGGTAATCGTAATTTCTGTATCTACATTTATATTTGTTGCGTACAGATCTTTAATTTTTTCTGCTAGCCGCTCTCTTAACAAAGGCAGGCCGTTCATATGTACATATTGATTATGGCCACCCTGCATAGCTTTATTAACCAGAGCAATCAGTGCTTCATTCATTGGGTAATCCGGAAACCCCTGACCCAGATTTATAGCATTATGCTCATTGGCTAGTGCACTCATTACGGTAAAAATGGTGGTGCCTACATGCGGCAGTTTACTTTGTATACTTGGTGTCAATGGCAGGTAATATTAAATCTGCTTTACAAATACTTATCCCCTTTATTTCGCTTTATTTCGGCAACATACTCCTTAATTTCTTGCTCTTTATCTTTTTTGCAAATTAATAAAACGTCTTTGGTATCCACAATCACAAAATCATCAAGGCCTTGCAAAACAACTAGTTTATTATTATCAACATGAACCATATTGTTGGTGGCATCAATAACCATTACCTGGTTGCCCACAACCGCATTATCTAAATAGTCTTTTTCTAAATTATCATAAGTGCTTGTCCAGGTACCTAAGTCGCTCCAACCAAAAGAAGAGGGAATGATATATACATTATCGGCCTTTTCCATTATGCCATAATCAATAGATAAATTTATACACAGCGGATAAATTCGCTCCGTTGCCTCTTTTTCTTTTTTTGTATTAAAATTATTTTTTTCAACTTCAAACACTTCGGCCAACTCTGGTAAATATTTTTCAAATGCCTTAATTATATTTTTTACCTGCCAAATAAAAATACCAGCGTTCCATAAGAAATCGCCACTGGACATAAATGTTTTCGCCAGTTGTTTATCAGGTTTTTCGGTAAAGGTTTTTACTTTAAATACATTTTCACTTACAGCTAATTGGTCATATTGAATATAACCATAGCCCGTATTAGGGTACGTAGGTTTTATACCTAGCGTAACCAATCCTTTAATATTAGCGGTAAACAATAATGCATCTTGACATACTTTTTCAAAAACCTCTTCATCAGAAATGATATGATCGGCAGGCGCACAAATTAAATTAGCTTGTGCATTAAGCTTATGTAGTTTGTATGAAATATAAGCAACACAAGGCGCTGTATTTTTTCGAGATGGCTCACATAAAATGTTTTCAACAGGTAGTTCGGGAATTTGCTTGGCAACAATACCCTTATACTGCTCAAAAGTAATTATGTATATATTTTGTAAGGGAATAAATTTTGTAAAACGATCAAAAGTTGTCTGTATTAACGTTCTTCCAGTGTTTAGTATATCCAAAAATTGCTTTGGGTATTCGGTTCTACTGATTGGCCAAAATCTGCTTCCAATACCTCCCGCCATTATAGCAACGTAATTATTTTTATTCATGTTATAATTATATTATGCCTTCTTTTACAAGATCATGTAAATGAATAATACCCGCATAAATTTCGTTTTTTTCAACAACCAGCTGACTAATATTATACTTTTTCATTTCTTCTAGCGCATTTGCAGCTAGCGCATCCCAAGCGATTGTTTTAGGATGATTGCTCATAATATCTTTTGCCTGCAGATTTTCAAAAGTTGTAGTTTTTTCCAACATCCTCCTTAAATCACCATCTGTAATAATACCCAAAATATTTTCAAATTCATTTACCACAACAGCCGCCCCTAATCTCTTTTCTGTCATTTCAATAATCACTTCTTTTATGGTTGCCAAAGGCAATACTTTTGGTTTAGCATGCTGTAGCACTAATTCCTCTACCCTTAAATATAATTGTTTGCCAAGTGTCCCGCCGGGATGATATTTTGCAAAATCATCGCTTTTAAATCCCTTTATTTCCATTAAACAAACAGCGAGCGCGTCGCCCATTACCATTTGTGCCGTAGTGCTGCTAGTGGGTGCTAAATTAATAGGACAAGCTTCTAATTCAACCGTGGTAATTAAAACAATATCGCTGTGTTTTGCTAAATAAGATTGCGTATTACCAACCATGCCAATTAATGTGTTTCCAAAATTTTTTATCAAAGGCGCTAGTGCTTTTATCTCGGCGCTATTGCCACTTTTGCTAATCAATAGTACAATATCATTTGATTGTATCACCCCTAAATCACCATGAATGGCATCGGCGGCATGCATAAATACCGATGGGGTACCGGTACTATTTAAAGTCGCAACCATTTTTTGAGCAATTATAGCCGTTTTGCCTACCCCGCTTATTATCAACCTTCCCTTATTTCTAGCAATTAATTCAACCGCTTTTACAAAATCAGTATTAATAAATGCCTTTAAACCGCTTATTGAGTTAGCTTCTAACTCAATAGTACGTATAGCAACAGATATAATGGAAGAGGTGTTCATTAATAATTTCGCAAACCTACTTCAAATCATTCATAATGCAAAGAACAGCATTTGAAGTAGTATAACTAAAAAATTAGACGCTTTTTTCTAAAATGGCTTTGCGAGTTAAACTATTTTAATTATCTTAAACGATTGAATAAACAATATACTTAAAGTTTTTGATTTAGATAGGGTTTGATTTTGATAAGGCTTTCGATTAACTTCGCTACCCTTAAAAAACTAGTTATCTAGATAAATGTTACAAATCTACCGAAAGGTAAAATTATGACGAAGAAAAAATCGGATACAAAAGAAGAAAAAATTAACCACCCTATAAAGGCTATATTAAAAAATCAAGGTAATTTAAGCGAACAGCTTTTAAATCAGTTTGGCTTTAATGGTTTTAAGGACCCTCAAGAAGAAATTATTAAAAACTTACTAAGCGGAAATGACACTTTTGTTATTATGCCAACGGGTGGGGGCAAAAGTTTGTGTTATCAGCTTCCCGCAATAATTAGCGAAGGGGTGGCAATCATTGTATCGCCATTAATTGCTTTAATGAAAAACCAAGTTGATTTAGTGCGCAGCTATAGTAGCAAAGATGATGTGGCCCATTTTTTAAACAGCACTTTAAATAAAAGTCAACAAAAAATAGTAAAAGATGATCTAATTAGTGGCAAAACTAAGATGCTTTATGTGGCGCCGGAAACACTTACAAAGGAAGAAAACGTTGCTTTTTTTAAGCAATTAAACGTTTCTTTTTTTGCCGTAGATGAGGCGCACTGTATTTCTGAATGGGGCCACGATTTTAGGCCAGAGTATAGAAGACTAAGAGAGGTGATGGATTTAATTGACATTACCGTGCCCGTGATTGCATTAACTGCCACAGCCACACCAAAAGTACAAAGTGATATTATTAAAAATTTAGGCCTTCGTAAACCAAAAATATTTATATCTTCTTTTAACCGACCTAATTTATATTACGAAATTCAGCCTAAAATAAATCTAGATCAAACCAATAAAAGTATTGTTCGTTTTATTCAACTACACAAGAATAAAAGTGGTATTATTTATACCCTTAACCGAAAAACAACAGAAGATCTTGCTAAAATGTTAATAGCAAACGGAATTAAAGCCGTTGCTTATCATGCTGGTTTAGATAGTAAACTAAGATCTGCCAGACAAGATCAGTTTTTAAATGAAGATGTAGATGTAATTGTTGCCACTATTGCTTTTGGTATGGGTATTGATAAGCCCGATGTTCGTTTTGTGATTCATTATAATATTCCAAAATCAATCGAAAATTATTATCAGGAAACTGGCCGTGGTGGTAGAGATGGCTTAGAAGGAAAGTGCGTTTTATACTACTCGCATAAAGACGTTGCTAAACTTGAGCACTTAATGAAAGATAAGCCGCTTAGCGAAAGAGAGGTGGGCGCACAATTAATAAACGAAACGGTGGCTTATGCCGAGAGTAGTGTGTGTCGCCGTAAAACATTATTACATTATTTTGGAGAATATTACGATGATAAAAAAAGTTGTGGGCATTGCGATAATTGTTTACAACCAAAAGAAAAAGTAGAGGCTAAAGATGAAGCCGCTATTGTATTAAAAATAATTAAAGCACTGGGAGAACAATTTCCTGTTGAATACACACTACTTATTCTGGCTGGTAGAGCAACGCCTCAGGTAAAAATGTATAGGCACGACGAATTGGATGTATTCGCCAGCGGAAACGACAAGGATAATCATTTTTGGAACAGCTTAATACGTCAAATGTTATTGGCCGAATTAATTGAAAAAGATATTGTAGAGTATGGTCTTTTAAAAATTACTAAGGCCGGAACTGCTTTTTTAAAGAAGCCAAATTCATTTAAAATTGTGATGAACAATTTATTTGAGGAGGCGAATGCTGATGATGAAGAAAGTGAACAAGTTGTTGCGGAAATAGCAGGCGTCAACGAACAGTTAATGTTATTATTAAAAGAATTGCGGAAAAAAGTTGCCAAGGAAAAAAAACTACCTCCTTTTGTAATTTTTTTAGAAAACAGTTTGGAAGATATGGCTACCATGTTTCCTACAAATATGGATGAATTAGAAAAAATTAGCGGCGTAAGTAAGGGTAAAGCTATAAGATATGGTAAACCATTTATTGATGTAATTACAAAATATGTAGCAGAAAATAATTTGGTGCGGCCCGATGATTTTGTTATGAAGACTGTTGCAAATAGAAATAATAATAAAATTTTTATTATTCAAAATATAGATAAAAAAATACCGCTTGAAACTGTGGCAAAAACTCGAGACTTGCCAATTGATGAACTTTTAGAAGAGATGGAAACCATTGTTGCTAGTGGCACCAAGTTGAACCTGGATTATGCCATTAATGAAATGGTAGATGAATACGAACAAGAGGAAATTATGGAATATTTTAAAAATTGCGAAAGTTCTTCATTGCAAATAGCACAGGAAGAGCTTGCTGATAGTAATTTTAGTTGGGAGCAATTAAAACTTATGCGCATTAAGTTTTTATGTGAATATGGTAATTAGTAAGCAACTATCAGCCTTATTTGATTTATTTAAAAATCCCAAAACGTAGCTAGTTAAAACAGAATAATAATTTTATAGCGCTTTAATTTTTTCAAGTAGGTATTTTCCTTATTTTTGCTGCCCAATTCGAATTTTAGCAATTCTTGTTAAAACTTCAAAATTGTAGGAGGTGCGGTAGCTCAGTTGGTAGAGCAAAGGACTGAAAATCCTTGTGTCGGCGGTTCAATCCCGCCCCACACCACTTTTAAGGGCTTATAATCAACTAAATTACTGATTATCAGCCTTTTTTGTTTGCAAAATAATTCAAATAAGTGTAGTAAAATGCACCTTTTTGGAGCACTTCCGATAAGATAATCGGGGCAGGCGGTTAATAATATTCACTAATATTGAGTGCTAATTTTTAGGTCAGTTAAAACAACATCTAATACCTGTAACATTTCATCTGCATTTTGTTGGTTGAAAGGCATTGGTGGTTTTATTTTTAATACATTGTGTAAAGGGCCATCTGTGCTTAAAAGATATCCTTTCTCTTTCATTTTTTCTACTATAATGTCAATTTCAGGAACTGCAGGTTCCATCGTTATTCTGTCTTTTACCATTTCAACACCAATGAATAGACCATGACCTCGAACATCACTAATGATTGGGTATTTTTGCATTAACCCTCTTAATCCATCCATTAAGTGATTCCCAACTTCTTTGGCATGATATTGCATTTCCTCCTCTAAAATCACATCTAATACCGCCAGCCCTGCAGTCATTGAAACTGGATTACCACCAAAGGTGTTGAAATATTCCAACCCATTATTAAAGGCATCGGCTATTTTATTGGTTACAATGACAGCTGCCAATGGGTGTCCGTTCCCAATTGGTTTTCCTAATACTATAATATCTGGAACTACATCTTGAAGTTCAAATCCCCAAAAAGCATCACCAACTCGACCAAAACCAACTTGCACTTCATCAGCTATACAAACACCCCCCACTTCTCGTACAAGACTGTAAACAGTTTTCAAATAATGTTTAGGTAATGGAATTTGTCCACCTACTCCTAATAATGTTTCACAAATAAACACAGCTGGAGCTTTCCCTTCTTGTTCTAATTCTTCTATAATACGTTGTACATCGGCAGCATATTTTTTGCCTGCATTTTCATCACCATATTTATAAGGGCCTCTGTATAAATCGGGGTTAATTGCTTTGTGTATCCAAGGCATTTTTCCATAACCTCCTTTACTGTCAAATTTATATGGGCTCATTTCCATTGTAAGAGTAGATGTTCCGTGATAAGCATGGTCCAGCACAATAATGTCTTTTTGTTTTGTAAAATGCCGACTCATTCGTATTGCCAAATCATTAGCCTCGCTACCAGAATTTACAAAATAGCAAACACTTAATTGAGGCGGTAAAGTGGCTGTTAGTTTTTCAGCATATTCTAAAATGATGTCATTTAAGTATCTCGTATTGGTATTAAGAGTCGCAATTTGTTTTTGCATTCTGCGAACCACTACTGGATGACAATGTCCCACATGTGATGGATTATTGACACAATCCACAAATGTTTTTCCCTTATCATCATATAAATATTGAAGAGCGCCTTTTACGATTTTTAGATTTTCTTTGTATCCAATACTTAAGTTTCGGCCGATATTTTTTTGACGCTTTTCTAATAAGTCTGAATAATCCCCTTCATTGATTACTCCTTCAAAACCACAGACTTTTCTGAAAGTATCTTGCGCTTTGATGGGATTAATTTTGATGAGTTGGTATAATAAATTCCAAGCAGGTTTTTCAGTTATAAAATGATGTTCATTAGTGTTGTCTAATGACCCATTGTAAGCGGATTGAGTTACACTAATACAGAGTCTACTCGCAATTAAATAATATAATACATCCAATTCGTTAGTGGTAAGCGGATATGATTCATGGTATCCTTTGACTACTAATGATGCTGCAGTAAGCGGATCTTCATTTGCAAGCATCGCATACGTACAAGCTACAGCAAGGTTATTAATTAAAACAGTATAAACCATATCGCCAAAATCAATTAAGCCTGTAACAGTAGTTTCATCAACCAATACATTATAGTCATTGGCATCGTTGTGAATATAAGCATGGCGTAATAAATTGATTTGTGGAAATACCTCCATGTCAAATAGTAATAAAAAATAACTGGCAATTCTTCTTCTTTCATGATTTTTTATATACTTCAATTTTTCATTAGCATCACTAGCTCTACTAATATCCCATATGTAATGACGATGCATAGCCGTGTGTGAAAAATTTTGAAGGTCTTTGTCCATAGTTCCCATAAAACTTCCTAATTCAGAATATAAACTAGCTGATTTGTTTGATTTGTCAACCCAAAAAGTACCTTCTAAAAAACTAAGAATACGTAAGTAATACTTTTTTCCATCTATTATAATGAGTGTTAACTCGTTTCCTTTTGTATTGATGCAAAATTGTTGAAATTTACTTGCTATCGAACTATGTGATAAATGTTCAATGATTTTTACCTGTGCATCTAAAAAAGGATAGGACTGTATATCATCGGATACTTTTAATATAAATCGGTTATTATTTGTATCGGTTAAAAAATAATTTAACTCATCATACCCATTTAACATTTTTGCTGTAACGGATAATCCGTAATGTTCTTTTGCTAAATTTTCTATATGGGCTTCAGTACATTTCATCGTTTATTATGAGGTTTGTGTCTTAATTGGTAGGAAATTACTAAATATGTCCATAATAGTCGTCCATGCGAGGGTTTTTTGTTAAGTGTGCACAGTTGATTAAAAAGCAAAATGTGCGATTTTTTTTATTGATAGTACAGGATGAATTTCTCTCCCATTTCTTGCGCCACCTGTTTGTCCGTGAATAAAATCAAAAAAACCTACCCCTATAATAGTTATAGGAATTTGCTTTTTTACATATTTAATTTTTGTAGTTGGCCTCCCAATATTATTTATAAACCATTGCTCTAAATTTCTAAAGGCCTCCGCTCTGCTCGTTTTTTGTATTTCTATACAGGCATAATTGGGAATTTCTACTACCATGGTTTCTGCTGTATTAATATCTTTAATAATAAGATGTATATCCTTATCATTTAGCTCTTTTTTATAGGCCACAACAAAGCAATCTATTGAATATACTTGCTTTTCACTTTCTAGTCTGTTTATTTTCTTGTGGGGAGCAATTAGTTGCTGCTGCTCTTGCACCGTTGATTTAGTGATTTTAAAAAAATCTATATCAATCGTGTCTTTATCAGATAAGGTTTTAATATCCCATCTTTCTACTCCACAATTTTGAGATTTTGCAGTTAAATTAAATAAGAGTAATACCGATAATGTTACTTTAATCCAACCCATGATGCTCTATTAAATAATTTTTTAAAATTTATAAGCACTACCTGAGTAATATAGTAGTGCCCGAAATACGAACATCTCTGCCACTAAAAAGCTTTGCAAATAGATGCCAAACATAAGTTCCTGCAGATTGATTTTTTCCCTTAAAAGTTCCATCCCAGCCGACGTTAATAGTTGTGGTATAAAAAATACGCTGCCCAAAACGATTAAATACACTAAACTGATACGTGCGTATATCTCCAAATACTTTTAAAGTATTATTTATCATATCCCCGTTAGGTGTAAATGCCGATGGTACATAAATATCTGAAAATTTTTGTAAGGTTTTTCCTGTTGCGGTACCGTCGTTACTGGTAATACAAGCCATTAAAAAATCATTAGCTTTTACATAAAGCTTAACCGTGGTTTGGGATAATAACCCGCCAACCAAATGTGTAAGGCCATTTGCTCCAGAGCTAGGCAATGTATAATTAACCCCGTCTGTTGATACAGAATATCCGGTGGCACCAAGCACAGCTGTCCAAGTAAATAATATAGTACTATCGGTTATGGTTACTGCTGTTACTATAGGGGGTAATAATTTTGGCCTAATCAATACATAAGCACTTTTTTTTAACGAAACACAAGCGGGTATATTTACAGCTTCAGCATAAAAAGTGGTGGAAACAGATAAAGGAGGGCTGGTGTACGAATTTCCTGTATATACTGGTACAGTTCCTGTAAGGGAAGTGTACCAGTTGTAAATATTTCCAACAACAGGACTATTTATAGTTAATGTAGCTGTTTGATTTGTACAAACTAATACAGGCGAATTTATTACCGGTGCTGTAGGTGTTGGAGGTTGCGTATTTATAGTAACTCCCAATATTTCCGAAATACAGCCCTGTGTATTTATGGCTGTTATAGAATAATTGCCTGGTAATAAATTTGTAAAAGTTAGTGCCGACTGACAATTTATTCCATTAATACAATACTGATAGCCTGTACCAATAGGTGCTGTAATGGTAATAGCTCCTGTATTAACCGTACAACTTGTTTGTATTATATTTACCACAGGCCTAGCAACAGTTTGCACATAAATAGTAACTGGTACCCGTAATGGCAATGTACAATTAAATACAGATATGGTTGCCACATAAAGCGTGGTATCATTTTGTAAATTAGGCAGGGTAATGCTTGTACCAGTGCCCACTAAAACACCACCTGCTGACTGATTGTACCAATTGTAAACAACTCCTATAGCCGGATTAATTACGGTTATTGTTCCGCTATTGTTGCTACAGATAGTTATATTCTGTAGTTGAGGTAATGACGTGGTATCACTTGCAAAAGTGAAATATTCGTTATGGTTTATAGTAACAGCACTAAATAATTTTCCGTTTGCAATAGTTACCGGATAAATGCTGGTGGCACTTACTGGAAAAGCAGGATTTGACGAAACTAAAATATTTTTAACGGTTGCTGAAACCGATGCTTGATCAACCGAAATGGTTACAGGTAATACCGATCCAATATTACTTGCTTTCCATACGCGCTGCATCCGATGTGTATTTCCATCAAGCGCACACTGATTAACGGAAGTGTTACCGCCATTGTCTCCAACTAATAAAAAAGATAAATCACTAGAAAAAGTATTTGTATTTGACGAATTGCTTGCAGGGAACCCACCGCTGGAATAAGTTCCATTGTATACCGTTACCAGCGCAGTGGTATTTACAGATTTTGATTGCTTTTGCAACAATGCAGTTGCATCATCCCTGCCAATACCGGTAATATCTTTTGCATATATGCTATTAAGTGCCCTATCCCAAGTTATTGATGTATTAGATGCAATATAATTGTTGCCATTTGTTGCTAATTGATTTAATGTAAATCCATATTTAACCGCCAAGTACGATTCAATTTTATTTCTTTCTGCAGCAGCCAGTGTGTTTGAATAAATAATTACTTCGGCAATGTCTATTTTACAAGGAAGATTTAAAAGATTTTCATTTCCTATCACAATTTTTGTACTTACTCCTCCAAAATTGCCTGGCCCTGGAATTGAGATGATATTATCGTCGGCACCATTTAAACGATTTACCGAGGTGGTTGTGTTAGCATACGCTGTTGAAAGTGTATGGTTATTTAAAATATTTGTAACCCCCACATTTTGCCCTGCCGAAGCTGGAGAGGCTTTTGGAAAATCAAACCTAAGCCTCCCTGCCATGTTTTCAAAACCAAGTCTGCCTGTTGTGCCAAGTTGATCTGTTTCCCATTTAAGCCAAACAATACCCGATTTTAAATTTAAAACCTGAAAAACAGTAACATTACTATTGCTTACCAATGCTGTTCCTGCAAAATTATTAATGCTAGATAATGAATTGGTTATGCCATCAAAGCTTAAATAAGGATTAAAATTAATGCCCGCAGCTATTAACGTGGGGCCAGTTTGCACATTACTAGTGCCCGCAAGAGATTGCACATTAAAGTTGCCAGTAACATTGGCTCCAGATACCTCTTGCCATTGCGTAACGTTGACGCCATTAGCAGTTATGCCATTATCCGACCTTAGCCACAGCGTATTATTAGTTAAAATCCCCCCTGGCGACTGACCTATTAATGATACAGTAAATAATAATAAAATGGTGGTAGCTGTAAAATATTTAAACATAAAATATTTTTTTACGATGGTATAAAGTAAATCATTTTATACCAATTATATATATGTAGTTAATATTCCTTAATTAAAGGGGGTATTAAATCTATTTTAATTTTGCAAAAGCAGATCGCCAGTTAAAATTATTATCGCTTTAATGGATCTAATAGTTTCTCTAACCCATTTAGCTTAATCTCATATAAAGTTTCTAACAATGCCCCTAATTGTCCATTAGGAAACCCTTTTCGCTGAAACCATTCTAAATAAGAAACGGGTAAATCGCAAAGTACACGACCTTTAAATTTACCAAATGGCATTTTCATTTGCACCAACTGTATAAGTAGGTTAGGGTTGGGTGCACCAGGTTGGATAGACATACAAAAAATTAATTTTATTTATACAAAGCAGTTATACACACAATATTATTATTAATCCACCAATGAATAATAATGGGCAATAATCTTTTTTATTAATCAATGCTTTTATACATTTACTTAATAGAATTATTTACTAACATATAAACAAGTATCCTTTTAAACTTTTATAGGCTACACCTGTCTAAAAACGCATGATAAAAAATTCTATTACTAACCCAACAACTAACATTATCAGTAACCATTTTTTTGCAAACGTGTTGCTCAATAATCATTCTAATCAAAAATCTTTACATGCTAACGTAAGTTTTTCCGGCGGTGATGTAATCTGTAAATTTAATGCCAATATAACACAATCTTTTGCGACTTATTTAACTGTACAAACCGATGTCAACACCCATATTACTCTAAATCCAGAGTTTTTACAATACATTAATCACAGTTGCGCTCCTACCGTTTTTTTTAATACGACAACTATGGAGCTAATTTGCTTAAAAGACTTACAGCCGGGTAGTGAACTTACTTTTTTTTACCCAAGTACCGAGTGGAGTATGGTGCAGCCATTTGTTTGTAATTGTGGCAGCACAGAATGTTTACAATTAATAAACGGCGCTTCGCACCTTTCTGTAGAAACGCTATCAAAACATAAGCTTAGCAATTTTATTAAACAGCAGCTCAAGCAAAAACTTTCATTGTAACATTCATTTTTATTTTATGGTGGCACCAACCCCATTATTGTCTTCTTTTTTGTCTCATCAAATTAAAGTATGGGTGTTAACACCACTTTTACAAACTAATGATGCTAATCTTGATTATTACTACGATTTTAGTCAAAGCATTGCCGAGTACGAAAAAACATTTGCCGAATTGGGTATTGAATGGAAGTGGCAGCCCGTTACCATTAAAGATTATGCCACAATAATTGAGCTTATTGTAAAAGAAAAAGATTTTGGCAATAAAATACCTTTAGTACTTAACCTCTGCGATGGCGATGAGGTAAACGGAGCCCCTGGTATTTCTGTTATTAAATTACTAGAAGAAAAAGGACTAATATATACCGGGGCGGATGAATATTTTTATCATATTACCACTTCTAAAATAACAATGAAGCGGGCTTTTGATAAAGCCCTGGTGCCATCAGCTAAATGGAAAGCTATTACTAATAAAGACCAAGACTTACAAAATATTTTTGAAACGATAGGCACGCCAATAATTGTAAAACCAGCTATCTCTGGCGGAAGTATGGGTGTGGGTATTAAAAACGTTGTACATACACAACCCGAATTACAGCAACAAATAAATAAAATGTTTAAAGGGTACCGCAACTGGGATCTGGCCGCAGATGGATTAATTGCCGAATCGTTTATTACAGGACCAGAGTTTACGGTTTTGATTTCGGGCTCGCACAACAATTTTAAAGGCGCTAAAATATATACCCCCGTAGAAAGAGTTTTTCACCACTCCTTGCCAGAACAAGAAAAGTTTTTATCCTTTGATAGGCTTTGGGAAATGTATGAAGACGAAACTCCAATGCCTAACGATGCTAATTTTTATGAATACGGTTTGCCCGATGCCGCATTAATTAATGATATAAAAAAAATAAGCTGGGATGCATTTGTTGCTTGTAAGGGTTACGGATATGCGCGTGCAGATGTGCGAATGGATAAAGAAACAGGAAAATTATATGTGTTAGAAATAAACGCCCAGTGTGGCTTAAGTGAAGACGAAGATTTTACATCTATAGGCGCCATACTTCGTTTTAGTGGAAATACATTTACGCAGCTAATAACTGAAATTTTAAATGATGCGCTATATCAGCATTCGGTAAAAGAATTAAAAAAACGCTATGCATAAATTATTCAATGGAAATTTTTGTAAATAAAAAATGGAAGATCAAAAACATCAGCACGCCAAACCACCCTTAACTATATTGGTTTTACCAGAAGACAATAAGCCAAATATGAAAAATTTAAAAATTTGTGTCCTACAGCCCGATTATTCTACATCCGATGTGGATTATCAAAATTATGATCCGCCAAGAGATTTAAGCCACTTAATACCGAACGCAAAATTTGATCATATTTCACTTAACAAGCTTTCTACTTATAAACAGCTTAAAGAACTAAAGAAAAAAAATTACGATGTTTTTGTAAACCTCTGCGAAGGATACCTGGAGTGGAATGTTCCTTCTATTGATGTTATTTATTTTATGGAGTTGCTTAATCTCCCATTTACAGGACCAAGCTCTTTATTGTACGACCCTCCAAAAGATTTAATGAAATATGTGGCTTATGCCGCCAATATTAAAACTCCCGCATTTGCTTTAATAGAATCACTTGAGGGTATAGAAAAAGAGTGTAACTACCTAAAATACCCTTTATTTGTAAAGCCAGATAAAGCAGGAGATAGCCTAGGTATCGACCAGCAATCTTTAGTTAATAATAAAGAAGAGTTAATTAAAAAATGTACAAGTATTATTGATGAATATAGCCCGATATTAATTGAAGAATATATTGAGGGCAGAGAATTTACTGTAATGCTAGTTGCTAATGCTGATGATAAAAAAACTTGTTCAATTTTTAAGCCTATTGAATATATTTTTCCAATAGGATTTCAGTTTAAAACCTATGCTTTAAAAACATCCGAGCTTCACCCCGAGGCAAATATCCCTTGTAATAACCCTTTTTTGGAGGCCGAATTAAAAAATGCAGCATTACAAATATTTCAAGGCTTTGGTGGCGTGGGTTATGCCCGTCTAGATTTTAGGGTTAATGATAAAAACGAAATATTTTTTCTGGAAATTAATTTTACTTGCTCTGTTTTTTATAAAGATGGGTACGAAGGTTCGGCTGATTATATTTTAAAAGCAGATGGTATTGGCCAAGCGGCATTTCTGCAAAAAATAATTAATGAAGGCATTTCTCGGCATCAGCATAAACAAAAATTATACACCATGAAGGGTAATGCTATTTCAGGATACGGTATTTATGCAAATCAATATATTGCTGCAAATACGCTAATATTTTGTGGCGAAGAGATGAGTCAACGTATAGTAACCCGTGGTTATGTTGAGCGCTATTGGAATGTTAAGGAAAAGGAAATTTTTAAAAAATATGCATATCCATTAAGCAAAGAAGTGTTTTTGCTCTGGGATAACAACCCGCAAAACTGGGCTCCCCAAAACCACAGCTGTAACCCCAATACAACTTATGAGGGTTTAAATGTAGTGGCTTTACAAAATATTTTAGAGGACGAAGAACTAACCCTTGACTACGCTGCCTTTTTAGATGAACATATGGAGCCATTTAACTGCCGTTGCGGGGGAATTAATTGCCGTGGACTTGTTGCCGGAATTAAAAATAACTCCGTAACAGAAAGAGAAAATTCCCATATCAATTAAACGTAATCCCTTTTACCCTGTCTTACTAACCGCCTTTAAATTATATGCACCGCCGCTTTCTAGGTATTTTTTAGGGTGTTCTTAGTTACAAAATAATAGAACTATGTCTAAATTTCAAGTTTTACGCGCCCTAATGATGAAGCATAAATATCATTTGATATTTACTTACTCTTTATTTTCTCTTGAGATGCTTGGTGGTTTAATGCGATTTTATTTTTTTGGCGAAGCCATTAACGACCTAATTAAAGGAAGTTATCGCGGGTTAATTGTATTAACAGTTGTTCATTTGGCGTATTTAATAATAGGCACCATCCGTCACATGTTTGATACCCGAACTTATACCTCTATTTATACTTCTTTGGTAACAAAATTTTTAAGTCGCAGGTATTTAAAAACCGATGTATCAAAACTTACCGCTCACTCAACCCTTGCTAGAGAGTTTGTTGATTTTTTAGAGCACGATCTAATTTATGTTATTGAAGCCGGGTATAATATTTTAGGTTCGCTTATTATCTTGTTCTTTTATGATAAAATAATTGTGCTTATTTGTTTGGGTATTTTAGTTCCAGTAATTATAATCAGTTTACTATATGGTAAAAAAATGTTGCGACTTAATAAATATAAAAATGATGAATTAGAAAAGCAAGTAGATATTATTTCTGCAGGCAATAGCGCGAATATTAAGCACCATTATAATAATTTACGAAAATGGCAAGTACGTATTTCTGATAAAGAGGCGTGGAATTTTGGTTTTATGGAAATAATGGTTTTATTGGTTATTGCTGTTTCATTAGTTGCATCAAAAAATTTACATAGTAGCTCTGTTATGGCGGGTAGTTTATTTGGTATTTATAGCTATATTTTAAAATTTGCATCTGGTCTAGATACCATACCGTACACATTAGAGCGCCTTTCTTCTTTAAGTGATATTACTCGCAGAATTGAATTAGAGGCCGACGATTTTCCAGAGGAAATAAAAATTAAACCCGAAGTATTTATAATGCCTATAAAAAATAATGCCGTAAAATTTTTAGTTTAACCTATGGGATTATTACTTCCGTGGTGGCTCCGGTTTTGGTAATCACTTTAAAAATAATTAGCGGCTAGGGAAACATGTCTAGAATAATTACTTAATAATTAGCACCGTCCCTTGTTCTAATTTTTTTACCTGTCCCTTATAAATAAAAGTGGCTGTCCAAATATAAATACCGGTATTCTGTTTGCCTTTATAAAAACCATCCCATCTTATAAGCGGGTCCTGTGTATAAAAAACAAGTTCGCCATATCTATTATAAACGCGTAATAAATAGCTGCTAATAGCTGCAATGTTCCCCATTGCGCCAAAATTGTCATTTTTAAAATTGCCGTTAGGTGTAAACGCGTTTGGAAAATATATATCTCCACAAGCCCCGTTTAATTGTTCTATAATTTGTACAGGTAAATAAATAGAGCAGCCGTTATTATCAGTTACAGTTATGGTATAGTTGCCCGCCGAAAGATTTATTGCCGATGCTGTATTTTGAACTGGAACTGTATTCCAGCTATACCGAAACGGGGCGGATCCTGTTACCAAAGCTGTTGCCGCACCATCGCTCAAACCAAAACAGGTAATATCCTTTTTATTTATTATAGCAATGCTTGGCGGTGTAGCGGTTGAAATAATTAGATTAATATTTTCTATACAGCCCTTTCTGTCTGTTACGGTTACTATATAATTTCCTGGAGTAAGCGAACTGGCCGTTGGGCCAGTGCCTCCTTGTGGAAACCAAGAGTAAGAGTATGGCGCCGTGCCGCCGCTTTCTGTAATAGTTGCTGTGCCTGTTGCTAATCCACAACCAGGTTGTACAATATTTATTATATGTGATAAAGCTGGGGGCGATGTAATTGTTGCGGTTGCTGTAATGGTACAACTGTTTAAAGCATTTACAGTAACGGTATATATACCACTTGCTAATCCTGTTGCTGCTAAAGTAGTTTGTGTTGGGGTGGTGCTCCAATTATAAAAAAACGGTGCAGCCGCTACAGGTATTACAGAAACAGAAGCAGAGCCACTATTATCACCAAAACAATTATTGTTGGAAATAACTGAAGTGTTTATGCCAAGTATATGTATGGTTTGTGAGGTTGATGATGGGGCATTAGCTGATCCCGTTGCTTGTAATGTAATGGTATATGTACCTGGTGCTGAAAAAACATGCGTTGGGTTTGTTTGTGTAGAGATATTGTTTACCCCAGATGTTGGGTCACCAAAATTCCAGTTGGTTAGCGGACAAAGATCAGAGGTATTTATAAAATTAATAGTGGTGTTATTAGTGCAAGAATAAGAAAAAGAAGCGTTATTTGGGGGTGCATTAGAAATAAAAATATCATCAACCGCAAAGCCCTCAAAATTATTACATGTTGTTCCTGCGCCAAAGATGAATCTAAAAATTACATTACTCACACCGGCTAGATTGGGCATTGCGCGTTTTGCGTTTACCCATCTTCCGCTACCTCCTCCTCCTTGGCAATTCCCGGCGGTTGATTGTATGTTGCCTGACCAGCCGTCTTTTACTGAGGTAAGTGTATTAATATAAGTTATGGGCGAATAATTAAACCAATTATCATTTAAACAACTTACAGGATCGGCAATAGTTCCAACGTTGATCCAACTTGCTCCCAAGTTTGTAGAGTACTGAAAACTTGCACCATCGTACTTTCTTTCTGTTTCCCAAAACGCGTTGAATGAAATATATGGATATTGAAGACTGGTAAAATTAAAACAAGGACTTTCTAGCCAAGAGGCTTCGCTGTTATTATAACTACCGCCGGTTAAACCGCCCACTATCCAGCATTTTGCTCCGGTTGCGGCACCTGTTATCACCGTTTTTGAAGGGGTGCCCCACGCCCAGTCTGAAAGAGATCCTCCTGTAACCCAGCCTCCATTATTTGTCTCAAAGCCCTGGGTGTAAGGAAATATTGCAACAGGTGCAGCACATTGTGCCGAAAGTTTTTGTAAAGAACAAAACAAATACACAAATAAGATAACAGTTGGAGCTATTTTATTAAAAAGTAACAATAATTTTATTAATTAAGCAGGCAAAAATACTTCATTATAGCTGGAGTAATTAATTTTATTCCTTATTTCTTTTTACAATTAAAAACCAGTTATTATCTAATGCCAAGTAACCATAATCGTAACAAAAAAAATATACGTTTCCTTTAGTGTTGGTGTAGGTGTGTGTTATGTATTTAAACTGAAAGGCAAGTTCTAACAATTTGTCCTTATTTGCTTTTACCATTTGTTCGCTATTAATAAGCAAGCCCTCTAAAATACGCCTGTTTTTACCTAGAGCATTGTTTATATTTCTAATATAGTTATTGGTTACACTTTTAATATCATTATTATATGCGGCACGACAATAGTCGTCACAAAATTTTTTATCGCTTCTGCCTCTAAGCGTTTTTTCGCAAAGCAGGCAGGTTTTAATTTCTTTTTGCTTTAACATGTTGAGGGATGTGTTTTTATAAATAAGTGGTGTTTTCTTTTTTAACTACACTCGATTACATACGCTTATAAAGGTAAGTAAAGGGATAATCTCCGACTATCGTTTTTTTACCCATGAATCTTTGTGTTGTTAACCAGCAATGACGTCAACAAATGGTTATTTGAAATAAATTAAAAACCCGCAAACCCTAAAAAAATGGGCAAGCACAAAATTTAAAACTATGTACGCATTAAAAAACAAAGTTCAACTGATTGGACATTTAGGCAATGCCCCTGAAGTAAAAACTACCGAAAACGGTAAAAAATTAGCCCGTTTTTCTGTCGCAACTAATGAAAACTATCGCAACGTAACTGGTGAAAAGGTAACCGAAACAACTTGGCACAATTTAGTTGCCTGGGGCAAGGTGGCAGATATTGCCGAAAAGTATTTAACTAAGGGTAAAGAAATTGCTATTGAGGGTAAGTTAATTAGTCGCAGTTATACGGATAAGGACGGTGTAAAAAAATACATTACCGAAGTATTGGTAAACGAGCTTTTAATGTTGGGGTCTGTTGATAAACCAACTATTTAAAAAGATTGCCGGAGATTATAAAGGTTTACACATATTATGATAAAGGGCGACCTGTGCCCTATTAACCAAAATACATGTAATCAGTAGCTTTAATTACCATACTTGGCCTAATTATCCATAATCCGTGCAAATATTTGCACGGATTATGGATTTAAATCCAACCTTGTTCTATATATTAAAAAATGACGCCATGCATTTATGAAGGTATTAGCTATACAAGAGAAAAAGAAATTAATATTAATTACAAAGGAATAATTTTACCCCATACATTTTATGTATGTAATAATTAATTTTGGAAAAGATGGTCTTGATTGTAAAATATTTATTTTATAACTCCCCCTTTTTTTGTAACAATAAATATAATTCGCGCTTTCCGTGGCTATCTTTATTAAAAAAAATTAACCCCCGTGATTAATAATATAGAACACAACGAAATGTTTGACCTGGTCTATCGATTTGTTACCGAAACAAATGAAAATATTTTTTTAACAGGAAAAGCCGGGACAGGAAAAACTGCTTTTTTAAAATATCTAAAAGAAAATTCAACTAAAAATATTCTGATAGCAGCACCCACGGGTGTGGCAGCAATTAATGCCGGAGGCGTTACACTACATAGTTTATTTCAACTGCCCTTTCAGCCATTTATTCCAACAAAAAATAATAAAGAAGATTTGTTAGCAAAAATTAAACACAATAAACAGCGACAACAATTATTGCGGAAAATGGAATTACTGGTTATTGATGAAATTAGTATGGTTCGCGGCGATGTAATGGATGCTATTGATACTATTTTAAAAAATGTGAGGAAAAACTACCGCCTGCCATTTGGTGGTGTACAATTATTGTGTATTGGAGACCTGTATCAACTGCCGCCCGTAGCACAAAACCACGAATGGGTCGTCTTAAGCGAATATTATCAATCACCATTTTTTTTTGATAGCCTGGCCATAAAAGAACAATCACCATTATTAATTGAGCTAACTAAAATTTACCGGCAAAAAGAAGAAAGCTTTATAACGCTTTTAAACAAAGTGCGCAATAACCAAATGAATACGGCTGATTTTGAAGACCTTAATGTAAGGTTTGATCCTAATTTTAGCCCAGATAAAGAAGATAAATATATTACACTAACCTCCCACAATAAACAAGCAGATCAAATTAACGAACAAGAGTTATATAAATTAAACACGGTAAAATTTATCTATAAAGCTATTATAGAAGACGAGTTTCCAGAAAATATGTACCCAGTAGAATTTGAATTAAATTTAAAAGAAGGCGCACAGGTAATGTTCTTAAAAAACGATGTTGTTCAAAGAAGATATTATAATGGTAAAATTGGAGTAATAAAGTCGCTTGCCAAAGATTGTGTCCTTGTTGATTGCGACGGTATAGAAATTGAGGTAGGAATAGAAACCTGGGATAATAGTCGATACAACATAAACCGCGCTGATGGAAAATTAGAACAGGAAACCATGGGCACATTTACACAATATCCCTTACGACTAGCCTGGGCTATTACTATACATAAGAGCCAAGGATTAACTTTTGAAAAAGTTATGATTGATGCTAGTGCGGCTTTTAGTAGCGGACAGGTTTATGTTGCCCTAAGCCGCTGTAGCAGTTTAGCCGGAATTGTATTGCTGAGCAAAATCCCCTCCTCCGCAATTCATAGTAACGAAAATATTATTATAGGACAAAAAATATTGTCTTATAGTGGCTCTTTGGCCGACCGCTTTGTAGGCGCAAGGCAATTATACACATTGCAATTATTAGAAGAAATTTTTACTTTTCAAGAACCTTTTGTCGCTATTGATCAACTTGCTTTTCAAATAAATAATCATCGAGATAAATTAAATAAAGAAGCAACTGTATGGATAGAAAATTTTAAACAACAATGTGCAGTAATTAAGGGGGTGGGATTAAAATTTATTACATACGTAACAAATTTAATGAAAGAGGAACCTGTTATTGAAAATAATATCAATCTTCAAAAAAGAATTTCAGATGCCGCTAATCATTTTATTCCAAAAATTGAAGATTTTATAAAGCAATTAAACACGCACCCCTTAAGCACAGAACACAAAGATGCCGCAACGCCTATAAATGAAAAACTAATGGATATTTCTTTGGCTTTGTACAACTGTGGTTATTTTATTAATTATTGTAAACAGCCTTTTTCTGTAACCGGTTTTTTACAACATAAATTAAAATATATTCAGCAGAATTTTAAAATAACTTGTTATGCTGTTGGGTCGATAGAGAAAAAATACAATATGTCAAATTCCGAATTATATGACAATCTTAAACGTTGGCGTAATATGGTGTGCTCAGAAAGTGGGCAACCAATTTATATGGTGGCAAACCAGGCAAGCTTACAAGAAATAAGCACCTACCTGCCGCGCACTAAAAAAAATTTAATGTTAATCAGCGGTTTTGGAAAAGTAAAAGTTGAAAAATATGGAGATGAGATACTGGAAGCTGTAGAGAGTTTTTGCGAAAGGTATAATTTAAAAACAAAAATTAAAGAAAAGTTAGAAGCACCAAAGAAAGAGAAAAAAATAAAAATAATCGAGCTAAAAATAAACTCAAAAGCCGTTTCGTTTGCATTATATAAAGAAGGAAAAAATATTGCGACCATTGCTAAAGAAAGAAACTTTGCCGCAACTACAATTGAAGGGCATTTAGCACATTTTGTGGGCACTGGCGAAATTAATATTAACGACCTGGTAAGTAAGCAAAAACAAAAAGATATTATAAATGCCGTTGATAAACATGGTCCTTTAAGCCACAAAACCCTAATTGATAACTTGCCAAAAGATATTGGCTACGGCGAATTAAGAATGGTGTTGGCTACGATAAAATAATTGAGGGTTATAATTTTTTTTTAGTTCCATTTTTATAAATGGGCACTGTGCTACATGGCTCACCATACATAATGCTCTTTGCCACAGGCATTAAAAGGGCAGTAATGGCTACATAGGCAGCTTCTGAAATAGCTAGTTCTCCACACCCTTTTATTACCACCCTTTGGTTTTGGTAAGTGACAAGATTAATTTTAGCGATATTTTGTAAAAACAAGGTTTTGTGTACAAAATCAACGTCGCCAAAAAAAATTTCGGTTACAATGGGCTCTAAATAACTTGCCACTAACATATAAGCCCAAACAGGTATTACTGCATCGGCTGTACAAGTTAGCGCTATATTGTTTCCTTTATAGTTAGATAAATCAAGGTGTTTCATTTTTTCTCTAAAATCTTTTTCTTTTAATATTAACCCCATAAACAAATGGTCTTTCATATCAAAAACTACCGTTTTTCCTTTAGGATAAAAATCCTCAAGATCCAGGGTTATAATACCGCTTTCTGAAACTTTATTTACAAACCCGTCTAACATTATTCAAAGATACTGCTACAAATAAATATTTAATAATATTTATTTGTAGATACTTGAAAAGGATTTTTATAATACATCATGATCTATTAACGCAAGTTTTTGTTTTTATGGTTGGTTTTTGGCAGAGCGCCCGTGTCATATGTTTTATTTATATTTAATTAGGGCTTGGTTTTAATGCTTATTATTATTTACTATGCAAATTTTTCAAGTTGATAGAATACGATTTTAAAACAAGAGAAGGTGGCCGAGTTAAAAAAATAGGACTTGTTGGTGCCATACCAGAAGAAATAAGTGCCGTTACTAATTTGCTTACTAACAATATCGAAGAAACAATTGGTATTCGCACCTACTATATGGGCAGTATTAATGGTATTAGTGTAGTTGTTCCTTTTTCGAGATGGAGAAAAGTGGCGGCGGCAACCACGGTTACCACCTTAATTGAGCGATACGAAATTACATAGCTTATTTTTACAGGCGCCGTGGGGGCAATAAATAATATACTAAATATAGGCGATGTCGTTTGTGGGTATGCGCCTGAAATTATTAAAGGAATTTTTTTGGTTTGTCAAACAATCCGTAATAAAGCAAAAGGATTAATTTTTATTAATTATTTTATTTAAAATAAACGAACGGATAAAATAAAATTGCGACCACCTTATTGTGGTGGCTTCCTGTATAAACTAGGTGGTTGTATTGCTAAAAAAACTTACTTCTATTATCTTTTATTGTTGCTTTTTTACGCAAGCCCTCAAACCAATTTGTTGCTGCCCGGTTGCGCAATGCGGCTGTTTGTTGTGTTTTTAACTGCCCTTTGTCTTCGTTTGGGTTGGCTGTTTTTTTGGCAATGCCGATTACCTTAATTATATAAACCCCCGTTTTGCCTGAAATGGGTGCCGAGACTTTGTTTAAGTTTTCTTTATTAAAAATTGCACCAATTAATTTGGGCTCGTTTCCTATTGAGTTTATTATTTGCGATTTAAATGTTATTGATGAGTCTTGGCCGACGCTTAAAATTTCTTTAGTATATTTTTTTGATGAGCTTTCTAATGTAGCAGAGGTGCCTAGTGCGGCAATTATTTCTTCTGATTTTTTTTCTTCTCTTATTGCGTTTTCTGCCAACGGTCTTGCTGTTTCAATATCTTGAATTCCCTCTTTTAGTATTTTATCAACAATAGCCACCACAAACTGATCCCCTACTGGCATCGGGTCGCTTATGTCGTCCTTTTGGGCTTCAAACAACCAGCGCACAAGTTGCCTTGCGTCTTGCATTTGTCCTACTTGTGCATCATTTTCTTTAATTAATGTGGGTACGGTTATTTTTGAAATTCCTTTTGCTTGTAAATATGCCTCTAGCTTTTTAGGGTCTTTTTCGGCAGATAGTTTTATTGCTTCGTTACTGGCAAGGTTTATTGTTTCTTCGCTAGCAAAAATTTCTTTTGCCATAAAGCCAACTTTATAAGCTGGGCTTGATCCTTTTTGGCTCATCACCTCAATAATGTGATACCCAAACTGTGTTTTAACTACCCCCCTTGACCCAGCGGGTTTTTCGAAACAAAATTTATTAAACTCAGGCACCATTGTTCCATAACTAAACGTTCCAAGGTCGCCGCCCTTTTCTTTACTTCCATCCGATGAATATTGCAGGGCCATAAGCGCAAAGTTTGCGCCACTGTTTATAGCAAAGTAAATACTGTCGGCGCGTTTTTTAGCTACGCTATCTGCTAATAGCTGTTCGCCCGTTTGCGCGTTAACGGTTGCAATTAATATATGTTTTGCGTTGGCGCTATCTGGCACCATTTTGCTGCCAAGCATTCTAGCTATTACATAATTTTTATTATCTACATATGGCCCATAAACCAATCCTATAGGTAATTTTATTATTGAATCTATATAAGGGCTCTGTAGTTTTGATTTTGGAATATAGTTTGTATCAAAATCAATAGAACTTGTGTTTCTAGCTAAAAATGTTTTTACGTTTGTTTCGCCTAAAAACTCGTTTTTTAAACCCTCAACAACGCCTTTTGTTCTTGCGCTGTCGGCAGGACTAGCTAGTTGGCTAAAACCAATGTACGACATCATACGGCCCGCCTCTTGTTTAAAAAGGTCTTTGTTTTTTTTTATATATGTTTCTAAATCGGCATTAGTTACTTTAATTGCGCTGTCGTTAATGGTTTGGTAAGGAATTTGTACATAAGAAATTGTGGCAAAGAAATTGTTTTCTTTTGCATCTTTTTCTTCCATCCAGGTTGGGTAATATGCGCTTGCGTTTAATAAAGCAAAATATTTTGTTGATGTGCTGGTGAGTTTTTGTGGTTCAATTATTTGTGAGTTAACCATATCCCACTGCTCACCTTTCATTTTTTTTATATTGGTTAGCGCCTCTGACACTTTGGCCATATCTAGCTTTCCTGTTTCGGGATTAAGTATAGACTTGTCCTGCATTAGTGGGTTTGAGGGGTCGTCGCTTTTTAAAATATTGTCCAGTTCTTTTGAAGTAAATTCTATTCCAAGCTTTGCGGCTTCTGCATAAAACACCCTTTCAGCAACAATTTGGTTCCAAATCTGCTCGCGTATTTGTGCAGACCTTGTGCCGCTTGGTCTTTGTCCAGACTGTCGCTCTTCTTGGGTTTCTAAAATCAAAACCTTTTTACTAAACTCGCTCTGTTCAATATTTACGTCATTTATCTTCCCGATGCTTTCTGAGGTCGATCTGCCCCCTTTGTCTTGCTTTGCGTCCATTAAAATAAACGCTATTAAAGCAAGCGAAATTGCCGCAATTGTAATTGGGGCCCCTTTTTCACGTATGTTTTGAATAATTTGCATATTTTTTTAATATTAAATTTTGGAGGGCAAAAATAAGATAAAATTATATATAAATTAAGTTTTTAAAGCTGTCGGTTGATTATTAATTATAACGTATTTAATATGTTGACTGGGGTGTTTGGGTTATCCTTTTTTTGGTTTTAAACACCCTGTTGTTAATATCCGTAATTAACGGTTAATAAGCCTGTTTTTTTATATTTTATTTAATGAATAAAATGGGTATAATTTTATCATACATATATATCTTGGTCAACCGGTGTTATTAAACCATAGTTTATACCGAGCTTATTAACAAGCTCTCTTTTTTTTTATCAGTTTTGTTATTAACACTTATTTAAAAGTATTATTATTATTCATCTTTATTTAAAGTGTGTTATTATTATAATAAGTGTTGTTAATTAAATGTGTAATAGTGTTAATAATATTAATTTTTTATATTTTATGCCTGTTTTTTTATATTTTTTACACATATTAACATCCCTAGTAGTAATAAATGATTATATAAATAAATAATATTAATATATACTATTGTAGATATTAACAATGAAAAAATATAAAATATAAAGCATCAAAAAAAAATATAATAATTATCAAAATACTATTAATTGTATATTAAATATAAACCTTTAGCTTTATATTGATTTTTAACAGATAATAAATAATATAGACATAATTTATTTTACTACATTAAAAATTAAACATTTAATTTAAAATAAAAACCTGCTTAATAATAAAAAAAATATTTTAACTATTTCTTTAATATTTACTATTTTAATATTATTTTTTTTTATTGGTTGCTTAAATAAAATAAAAAAAAAATTAGATAATACGTATTATATATAATTAATTAATTTTACAAAAGACAGTTTAAAACAATCTGTGTTAGAAAATATTTTAGGTAAGGTTGCTTATTATAAAGATTCTAAATTGATAATATTATCCTTAAATTATCTTACGGAAGATCATTTAGACATGCATTATTTTAGAAGTGTAGAAGAAATAAAAAAAGAAACAATACAAAATACAAAAAAAATAAGAATTGAATTTGGCGGCGCCTATACACCAGATAGTATAACTTATTCGCTACAAAAATTTATTTACAAAAATAAAAATTGGAAAAAAACATCAGACATGGGTTTTATTAAAGGAACCACCACCTATGTAAGGGCTAAACAATTTGCAATAAAGGAATTTACAAAACAAATTATTAATAATATAGTTTTATATTCATACAATTAAAAAAGGATATTTATTTATCTAAAAAGGCATTAATTCTTAACATTGCATTTCTTCTTATATTAACATAAAAAAGATTTATATCACCAATATGATAATTTTTTTTAAAATAAAATATTTTCCAAGGAATATTGGGCTTACTGCTCCATAATATATTATTATAAATTTCTGTGTTTACCGCATTAGGAACAATTTTATTAAAGTTTTTTAAAACAGCACCCATATTTAAATTAGCAGAAAATAATCCAGCCCCATTTGTCCACGTTAACGGGTTAATTACAATAGCCTTAACCTGTTCAGAAGCAATTAGTTTTGACTGAGGAGTGCCATTTTTAAACGTACGCCAACTAACAAAACACCCTGTAGCTAAAGAGTCTTTACACGGCTTAATATTACTAAAATAATTTTCTGGTATTGGCATACCAATAATATAAGCGCAAACTAATTGTTTTTGTAAGGCTTTGTTTTCAAAAAATTCTTTTAATAATCTTGCGGCGTGTTTTGTACCCTGGCTGTGCGAGGCAATAATAATTGGTTGTTTGTTGTTATAATTTTTTAAATAATAAAGAAACGCGACCTTAATGTCTGCATAAGCAGCCTCAAACGCCATTTCCGCTTCTTTATTCTTAATAAAAAACGCTTTTATATGCGCCTGTCTATACCTTGGTGCAAAAACCCTACAACACTCATTAAAAACACTCGCTTGATATAATATAGCAGAGTTGTCTGTTTTTTTATTTAATTCTAAGTTATCAATATCGGCATTCCAGTAATTTTCTTTTTTATTAATAAGAGTTGTTGGGTGTATAAAAAAAACATCAGCCAAAGAATCCTGCTTAAGGGTGTTTAATAAGGGTTTTGGCACACTATCACTTGCATCTTTTTTCCAGGGATGTGCGGCCCAATAATGTAAATTTGAATAGTCTACAATTTTAGAGTCCGCTATAAATTTATTATTATATTTATTAGAATAGGTATATTTAGAACAAGATATAAATGTCGACACAAATAAAAAAAGCATAAAAAAAATAAAAAAAGCGCTCCCAATGTTTGTTCTTTTCATGATAAATTAATTTTAGTATTGCTACAAAGCTAATAAAAATATAGATTTTAAATTATCGCAATTAATGTTATTGTGCGTAAATTGTATTAATGAGTAAACTATTACGACACATTCCTTTTTTAAAGGCGGTTTTCTTGCACAGCATTTCTGCTTTTGGTGGACCACAGGGGCATGTGGGAATGGTTTTAAAAACTTTTGTTGAAAAACGAAAAGACCTTAGCGAAGCGGAGTTAATGGATTATATTTCATTTTGCCAGCTTTTGCCAGGCGCTTCTTCAACCCAAACCCTAACACTTATTGGCTTTAAGCGCGGCGGCCTTAAGTTGGCTGTTATAACTTTAATTATTTGGATTTTGCCCGCATGCTCGCTAATGGGCGCGCTATCATTTATTGTAGCAGATTTAGATAATCAAAAAATAAACGAAGGGTTGTTTAGATTTATACAGCCCATGGCAATTGGTTTTTTAGCATACGCGTCATTTAAGGCTTATCAAATAAGTATAAAAAATACTATTACTTGGTTTATACTATTACTTGGCTTCTTTTGTACCTTTTTTCTTTTTAAGGTAGCCTGGATTATTCCTATTTTAATTATTTTTGGTGGTGCCGCGACTAACTTTAGTAACAAGCGAATTGCCGAAAAGGAAGTGATAAGGCCAAAACAAATTGGGTGGACTAATATTTGGCTATTTATTTTAATTTTTGCAATAGCAGGTTTTTTAAGCGAAACAGCCAGAAAGCAAAACTGGGAACATAAGAAATCCTATAATTTATTTGAAAATTTTTATCGTTTTGGATCTTTTGTATTTGGCGGCGGCGATGTATTAATTCCTTTGATATTAGACCAATATGTAGCAAGGCCCACATCAGAAAGGGTATTAAAAAACAACCCCAATTTAATAAAAGTAAAAAGAGAAGAGCTATTAACCGGTGCAGGAATAGTGAGAGCTATACCGGGCCCCGTATTTTCCATTGCTTCTTTTGTTGGAGGCATAGCCCTAAAAAAAGAGGGCCCTTATTTACAGCTACTGGGGTGTATAATTGGTTCTGTTGCTATATTTTTACCAAGCGCCTTGTTGGTCCTTTTCTTTTTTCCGGTGTGGCAAAACCTAAAAAAATTTGTGGTTGTACTACGCGCGCTAGAGGGTATCAATGCGGTTATTGTAGGTATAATGTTTGCCGCCACTCTTTATTTATTAAAAGACGTTTCTATTACCGCATTGAACACAATTAGCCTTTTTAATATTTTGGCAATTACAGTAACTTTTATTTTACTAAATTTTTCTAAAACACCACCGCCAATTATTGTTTTATTGTGTTTATTATTTGGATTTTTATTTTAATTAACTGCGGTAATAACCCCCGATTTCAATTTCCTCTTTAACTATATCTGGTACTAAAAATCGAATTGATTTTTTATTTTTTATCAACTCACGTATATATGTAGACGAAATTTCTAAAAGAGGGGCATTTAACATTTGTATATTTGCCCCATAGTTATCTGTTATATCAAACCCCGGCCTTTTATAAACAAACAAAGCATAGTTATTAATTACTACCTCAAAATTTTTCCATTTATTTATATTTTTAAATCCGTCGCTTCCCATTAAAATAGAGAACTCATGCTCGGGATATTTTTCTTTTAAATAAATTAAACTATCAATGGTGTAGGACGGTTTTGGTAAACCAAATTCAACACTACTTGCCCGTAAATTATTTTCACCATTTATGGCAGACTTTACCAAGTGCAGGCGGTGGTATTCGTTTAGCAAGCTTTGTGATTGTTTAAAGGGGCTTTGTGGTGACACCACAAACCAAACCTGATTTAGGAAAGTTTCGTTTACTGCGTGATTAGCAATTACTAAATGTCCTATATGAACAGGGTTAAATGAGCCAAAATAAAGTCCAATTTTCATTAGTGAAATAAATTTTTAAACCTAATTAAGTTCAGTAGCAAGAACCTCCTCTACCCATATTAATTCAGCTTCATTAAGTCGTAGGCTTAAATGATATCCCGCAACAGAAATAGATATGGGGTCGCCAAGCGGAGCCACTTGCTCTACCCTTACTAGCTCTCCGGGTATACAACCCATTTCCATTAACTTTAAAAAAATATCATCTTTTTCAAAAGAAATTATAATTGCCCCATTGCCGGCCGTTACTTCAGATAACCTTTTCTTCATTAACTTTATTTGTGCTTATAATTATTATAACCACAAAGGTATCAAATCAAATTTGTTATCTAATTTTGAGGACAAGAAATTATAATATGCATTTAGTTCAATTTTTTTTTAATAACAGGCGGCCAACCCTAAGAGACAGGACCAAGCTTAAATCATTTATAAAGTCTATTTTTTTACAAGAAAAAAAAGAAATTATAAAACTATCATATATATTTTGTTCTGATAAACAATTACTTAATATTAATAAGGTATTTTTAAATCATGATTTTTACACAGATGTAATTACTTTTAATCTAAGCCAAACCTTAAAACAAATAGACGGGGAGGTTTATATTAGCGTTGATAGAGTAAAATATAACGCAAAGGTTTTTGGAGTTTCATACACAGAAGAGTTACATCGGGTTATGTTTCATGGCGCACTACATTTGTGTGGGTATGGTGATAAAAAAAGGGCAGAAATTTTACAAATGCGCCTCAAAGAGGACGAATGTATAAAAATATATTTTAAATAATAAGAAATCATTGTTTCACGTGAAACATAAAATACGCGACGTTAAATTTTAAAAACGTTTCACGTGAAACAAAGTCGATTAGGTAATTTTTAATTTTATTTAACCCGATATCAAAAATCAATAATCGGCCTCTTTCGGACGGAGCCCCATTACGGGTATCGTGGCGGCGGTAAAAATCATTTACTTACCTTTGCTTACATGTTTCAAGAGTATGATATAATAGTAGTGGGCGCTGGCCATGCGGGCTGCGAGGCAGCAGCAGCAGCAGCAAATATAGGCAGTAAGGTTTTGTTGATAACAATGAATTTACAAACGATTGCACAAATGAGCTGTAATCCCGCAATGGGTGGTATTGCAAAGGGCCAAATTGTGAGAGAAATTGACGCAATGGGTGGTTATAGCGGTATTGTTACCGATAAAAGTATGATTCAATTTAGATTGTTAAATAGATCAAAAGGACCGGCAATGTGGAGTCCGAGGGCGCAAAGCGACAGGATGTTATTCGCCGCCACCTGGAGAGAAATGCTTGAAAAAACCCCTAATGTTGATTTTTACCAAGATACCGTACAGGGATTGTTAGTTAAAAACGGTCTGGTGAATGGAGTAAGCACAGGGTTGGGACACCTAATAAGAGCAAGGGCGGTTGTTTTAACCAACGGCACGTTTTTAAACGGAATTATTCATATTGGCGAAAAAAACTTTGGCGGAGGAAGAATGGCGGAAAGGGCATCCACAGGGATAACAGAACAATTAGTTTCACTTGGTTTTGAAACCAACAGGTTAAAAACCGGAACGCCGCCAAGAATTGATGGCCGGAGCCTAGATTACTCAAAAATGGAAGAACAAAAGGGAGACGAAGACGTTGTGGGGTTTAGTTATTTGGGGGTTAGCAAAATAAAAGCAAAGGAACAAAAAAACTGCTGGATTACTTATACAAACGAAAAAGTACACGAGCTTTTAAAAACTGGTTTTCAACAAAGCCCAATGTTTCAAGGCCGAATTCAAGGAACGGGACCAAGATATTGCCCAAGTATTGAAGATAAAATAAGTCGGTTTGCCGAAAGGGATCGTCATCAATTGTTTGTTGAGCCAGAGGGAAGTAATACAATAGAAATATATGTGAACGGATTTTCAACATCTTTACCAGAAAGTGTTCAAATACAAGCACTTAGGATGGTTCCGGGCTTTGAAAAATGTAAAATGTTTAGACCCGGATACGCTATTGAATACGATTTTTTCCCACCAACACAACTTAAGTTTAGCTTAGAAACCAAGCTAATAAACAATTTATTTTTTGCCGGACAAATAAACGGAACAACGGGTTATGAAGAGGCCGCTTGTCAGGGATTAATGGCGGGGATAAACGCACACCATAAAATAAATAAAATTGAACCCTTTATTTTAAAAAGAAGCGAAGCTTATATAGGCGTATTGATAGACGACCTAATAAACAAAGGAACTGATGAGCCATATCGCATGTTTACTAGTCGTGCCGAATTTAGAACTTTATTAAGACAAGATAATGCAGATTTGCGACTCACAGAGAAGAGTTATTTATTAGGATTGGCTTCTCAAGAGCGGATGAATAAAATGAAAACAAAAAGAGAAAATGTTGAAAAATTGAAAACAACACTTGCTACTTTAACACTTGATCCAGCAGAAACCGATTCTTTTTTAAACAGCGTACAATCATCTACGTTATTAACTAAACAAAAAATAACTCAAATATTATTAAGGCCAAAAGTGGGGTTAAAAGAAATGGCTAATTATATACCTAAAATAACAAACGCGCTTGTTGCTTACGATAGCGAAACAATAGAACAGGTAGAAATACAAATTAAATACGATATTTATATTGAAAAAGAAAAAGAACTGGTTTCTAAAATGAATCAGCTAGAAGATTTAATTATTCCAGATAACTTTAATTATGCAAAGCTTGTTTCTTTAAGTAACGAAGCGCGACAAAAGTTTACAAAAATAAAACCAAGAACACTAGGCCAAGCGTCCCGAATTTCAGGAGTAAACCCAAGTGACGTACAAATATTAATGGTATTTATGGGCCGGTAAATTAAATAAAATGCAATTTAATTTTATAAACAACACACCTAAAGAATTAATATTTAAATATATAGCCGAACATTTACATAGCTTACATTTAAAAATTAATAAACAAGACAATACTAGGCCCTGGGGTGGCTTTTTTGTAATAGAAGAACAGGACACCCTTAAATTTATTAATATTTACTTTCCTGAACTAGCTGGCCTATTATTAAAAAAACAAACCCAATTGAGTCCTAAAATTTTAGTCGTAGCTCCCCAAAAAAGATTGAGCTGGCAATACCACCATAGGCGCGCCGAAGCGTGGAAATTAATTAGCGGGACCGCCGCGGTGATAACAAGCGAAAATGACGAAGAAAACCACAAACAATATATTAATGTTGGAGATATTACTCAACTTAAACAAGGTGAGCGCCACCGGCTGGTTGGTTTAGACGATTGGGCTATTGTTGCAGAAATTTGGTTACACACAAATCCCAATAACCCAAGCGATGAAAATGATATAGTAAGAATACAAGATGATTTTGGTAGACAAAAATCACCTTTATAACACAAGATAATTGACATAAAAAAATATCTTTTATAGAAGGAGGTCTCAACTACGCGGGGACCCGGTGTTTCGACAGTGGCTATCAGGGCGACGACAATAAGACCTCCACCCTAGACTATGTTCGGGCTAACAGGGCTTTTTAATAATTTAACTGTTTGACAATTTAAAAAGTCCGCGAAGTAGACCAATTTAAAAAATTTGTATTAAAAAAATATCCTTATTTCTATGTTTTGATTTATTTGGCACCCAAACTAAAGCAGAGGAATTACGCTGTAATTATCGCTTGTTATTAAAACTTCTTTTTTCCCCTTTATCAAAAGAACCAAAGCCTCTGGAGCGCTTTGCTCTAGATTTTTGTGTGGGCACGGGTGGCGCCACTATAGCGGCTGAGCTTAAAACATAAGGGTGGTTGTGAATAATTGAAATATTAATACCTATTAATTTTTGTATATCTTTTAGCTCGCTTCTTTCGTCTGTATCACAAAACGAAATAGCAATTCCCGTATTTCCCGCTCTTCCCGTACGCCCAATACGATGCACGTAAGTTTCGGCCACATTGGGCAATTCAAAATTTATAACATGACTTAGGTCGTCAATATCAATACCTCTAGCAGCAATATCTGTAGCAACTAAAACCCTTAAATTACCAGACTTAAAGCTGCTTAAGGCGTGTTGTCGTGCATTTTGTGATTTGTTACCATGAATAGCGGCAGCTGTAATTTCATTTCGGTGTAAAAATTTTACCACCTTATCAGCGCCATGTTTGGTGCGTGTAAAAACAAGTGCGGTAACAATATCTTCATCCTTTAATAAATGCAAAAGTAGAGCAGGTTTATTGGACTTATCTACATGATATAACCCTTGTTTAATAGCATCAACAGTTGATGAGGCAGGGGTAACTTCAACTTTTGCAGGCTTAGTTAATAAAACATTAGCTAACTTTTGAATTTCTGGCGGCATAGTTGCCGAGAAAAAAAGTGTTTGCCTTTTTTCTGGCAGCTTGGTTATAATTCTTTTTACATCGTGAATAAATCCCATATCAAGCATACGGTCAGCCTCGTCTAATACAAATATTTTAAGAAACTTTAAATCAATAAATCCCTGGCCTATTAAATCCAGTAAACGCCCAGGTGTTGCTACTAAAATATCAACCCCTTTGCGTAAAGTATTGGTTTGATTTAATTGTGAAACTCCACCAAATATAACTGTGTGGATTAAGCCTGTATATTTACCATAAGCGGCAAAACTTTCGTTAATCTGTATGGCCAACTCTCGCGTAGGAGTTAATACCAGTACTTTAATTTTATGTGGCCCACGCTCTTCACTTTTATTTTTATACAATAACTGTAAAATAGGAATAGCAAATGCCGCTGTTTTTCCGGTACCCGTTTGTGCACAACCAAGCAGATCTCTTTCTTCTAAAATTAAAGGAATACTTTGTGCCTGAATAGGAGTAGGTGTTGTGTACCCTTCATTGCTTAATGCTTTTAGGATAGGATCAATAAGATCTAATTTTTTAAATGCCATTAAATTATTTATTTGTGTTTAGTGTGGGCTGGAAAAGATGTTGCAAATTCTGAAACAGCAAGAAATATTTATTTACCACACAGCCTGCAACAGGCTATCTTAACAAAGAAGTGGTAGACAAAATTACTGTTTTGTTTTTTAATTCAGGATAAAACATAAAATTCGCTTGTTTTAAAGCGAATTTTATATACACAAATACTAAATTCGTGTATAATTTAAACTTATGCTTACCCTTACCATTACAACCATACAAAGCAACTTGATATGGGAAGATAAATTAGCTAATTTAAAAATGTTAGAAGAGAAGATTGCTAATATTAAAGAAAAAACTGAAGTTGTTGTTTTGCCCGAAATGTTCACTACCGGCTTTAGTATGAAGCCAGAATTATTTGCCGAAGATATGAAAGGCGAAACCATAAAATGGATGAAAAGAATAAGCAATGAGCACGGCATTGTACTTACAGGAAGTGTTATTATAGAAGAAGAAGAAAAATATTATAATCGCCTAATTTGGATGCTACCAAATGGACAATTTGGATATTATGATAAACGGCACCTCTTTGCATTAAGTGAAGAAGAGAAGCATTACAGTTTTGGAAATAAAAGATTAATAGCGTCTGTAAAAGGGTGGAAAATAAATTTACAGATATGTTATGATTTAAGATTTCCTGTTTGGGCCAGACAGGCGCCTATAAACAAAACCGAGGGTGCCGCCCCAGAATATGATGCATTAATTTATATTGCTAATTGGCCAGAGTGTCGCAGCCATGCATGGAAAACATTGTTGTGTGCAAGGGCAATAGAAAATCAATGCTACGCCATTGGCGTAAACAGAGTGGGCAACGATGGTAATAATATTTATCATAGCGGTAATAGTTTAGTTATTGATCCACTAGGGCAGGAGCTTTACCATATGGCAGATATAGAAGATGTGAGCACAATAACGTTACAGAAAGAGGGGCTAGAAGATATTAGAACCAGGTTTCCTTTTTGGAAAGATGCAGATTTTTTTCATATTGAATAAATTCGTCGTATAATTATATTTGCCTCATTTTTTTAATAAATTATGCTTCAAAACAAATAATATACTAGACGGCGATTATAAGTAATTAATATTTGGATTTAAGAAATGATTTTTTTAATCAAATATTTGAGGAGATTTATATTATTATCCTTACGGTATTTACTATAATAAACTATGAAAGTAAAAAGAATAACCCCCTTTTTAATTTATCGATTTATTTTAAATGATTCCACCCCTGAGCTACCAGCTCGTGTTTATTGCCACCGCGGGTAATAAATAATTTTCCTTCACTAGCCTCTGTAATATATCCTATAATACTAAGTCCGTTATTGGCGGCAATTTTATCGTGGTCTGCCTGCGAAATAGTAAACAATAGTTCATAATCCTCACCCCCACTTAATGCACAAGCCGTAGGATCAAGCTCTAGTTTGTAAGCAAAATCTTTACTGTCTTCATTTAGCGGTAATTTATCTTCATACAAAACACAACCCACATTACTTTGTTTGCAAATATGTAACATCTCGCTGCTTAATCCATCGCTAATATCCATCATGCTGTTTGGTGTAATTTTATGTTCAGCAAAATATTCAATTACATCCTTACGTGCTTCGGGCTTTAATAATCGCCCAATAATATATGCCCTGTTTTCCAAATCTGGCTGAGCGCCAGTTTCTTCAAATATTTTTTTCTCTCTCTCTAAAATGGTTAATCCTAAAAAAGCGCCACCGAGGTCGCCGCTAACACAAATAAGGTCATTAACTTTTGCGCCACTTCTTTTTACATAAGTATCGGGCGCTACTTCGCCAATAGCGGTAATGCTAATTATAAACCCATGCTGAGATGTAGTTGTATCGCCTCCAACCAGATCAACATTATATTTATCACAAGCGGCATACACCCCTTCATAAAACTCATCTAAAGCCTCAACACTAAACTTATTGCTAATAGCAACACTAATAACAATTTGTGTGGGCGTGGCGTTCATAGCATAAATATCACTGATATTAACAACCACCGATTTATATCCTAAATGTTTTAGCGGGGTGTACATCAAATCAAAATGAATACCCTCAACTAACAAATCTGTGCTAATAACTGTTTGTCGCCCAAAATGATCAATAACCGCAGCGTCGTCGCCCACACTTAAAATAGTAGAAGCGTTTTTTGTTTCGTTATTGCGAGTTAAGTGGTCTATTAAGCCAAATTCGCCGAGGGTAGATATTTCTGTTCTTTCTTCCATGTTTTATTTTTTAACTAAGTGGACAAGGGCAGACATAATTAAATTAAAACAACTTAACACCCTTTACCCTTTTATGTCTTAGCTCCATTATTTTTAAATTATCATCATATAAAATATTTTTGCAGTTGTTTAACTCTTGCCTCAACCGCTTTTAAAAGCGCGAGTTTTAATATGGCGCAAATATACAAAGCCTTCTTAATACTGTTATCCAACATATTGTAGTAGCCTATTTATTAATCAAAACTAATCTATTTAAAAAACGTTATTTTGATATAATTTTAATTATCAATTATTTGGATTAAAAAAGGGGTTGGTATAACTATATTTGAATATGCACCTGTCTATTATCATCGTAAACTACAATGTAAAATATTTTTTGGAGCAATGCTTATATTCGGTACAAAAAGCTTGTGAAGGTATTGATACAGAAATTATTGTTATAGACAATAACTCAACAGATGGCAGCAAATTTTTTTTAGAGCCCAGTTTTTTAAAGGTAAATTTTATATGGAATAATGTTAATGCGGGCTTTGCTAAAGCCAATAACCAAGGGCTTGCTTTAGCAAAAGGAAAGTATATTCTTTTTTTAAACCCCGACACAATATTACCAGAGGATTGTATTAAAAAATGTTTGCATTTTTTTAATCTTAATAATAAAATAGGAGCCCTTGGCATACGCATGGTTGACGGGTCTGGTAATTTTTTAAAAGAAAGCAAAAGAGGATTCCCCTCTCCAGCAACATCTTTATTTAAATTATTTGGACTTGCTAGCCTATTTCCGCGATCAAAGACTTTTGCTCATTACTACTTAGCACATCTATCTAATACCCAAAATAATGAAGTAGATGTATTAGCAGGGGCCTTTATAATGATACCTAAAACTGTATTAAATGATATTGGAAATTTTGATGAACGCTTTTTTATGTATGGTGAGGATATAGACCTAAGCTTCAGAATACAAAAGGCCGGTTATAAAAATTATTATTTTGCAGATAGTACCATTGTGCATTTTAAAGGAGAAAGCACTAAAAAAGAAAGTCATAAATATGTGTTCCTGTTTTATAGCGCCATGAATTTGTTTGTAAAAAAACACTACGATGCCAGAAAAGCAGGGTTTATTATTATTATTTTACAAATTGCCATTTTGTTAAGAGCCGCTTTGTCGGCCATTAAAAATTTATTTAAAAAACACATTTTACCCATATTAGATGTTTGTATTATTTTAACTACATTTTTGGGTACAGTTTTTTTTTGGAGTAATTATATTAAACGGGAAGTAAATTATTTTTCAAATATTTTATGTATTGTTATTTATTTTTTTATCGCCTTTTTTTTACTTCTTACCTATTATTGGTGGGAGTATAATAAAAGAGATAATCCAATACAATTAATCCAATCAAAAGTTATTGCAGCCCTTGTATTGCTTGCTATATATTTCCTATTACCCCAAAATATTAGCTTTTTAAAAGGTGTTTTATTGTTTGGCATATTATTACCTTTTGTATTAATGAGCATAATAAAATGGCTATTTAATAAAGTTAAATATGCTGAAACCAAAAACAAAACAGAAGAAAAACAACAAACAATTATTGTTGCAGAAGAAAAAGAGTTTATTATCATTTTAAATTTATTGCAAAAGACCGGGCTGTCTAAAAATGTTTTAGGTCGTATTGGAAATTGGAATGAAACTTCGCCCCCGCTTGGAAACATTAAACAACTACCAGAAATAGTAAAAAAATATATGGTTAAAGAAATTATTTTTTGCGAAAACGGTTCAAGTTTTAAGGAAATAATAAACACAATTTCTATTTTACCCCAAGGGGTTCGAAATAAATTTCACACAGCCGGTAGCAATAGTATTGTGGGCAGCGATAGTAAAAACTTAAATGGAGATTATATTATAATCGTTTAAAAATATAACTCGCCTTAAATATTTTTATTGTTATTATTTTTTAAAACAAATATAAATTTACTTATTACATTTTCGTAATCTTTCAGTGAGCAGGTTGTTTTTTTAAAACAAAATTGCATTGCTTTTTTTAGTTCATCTAGTAGCGAAAAATTATGCTGAGGGGCGGAATAAAATATCTTATTATCATGTAAATACCTTGCCAGATATTCTTGTTCTGTTTGCCCTGGCGTAGGTACTAATATTGCTCTTTTCTGCAACTTAATTAAATCCATTACTGTGGTATAACCACTGCGGCTAATAATCATCTTTGATTGTAGAAGAACGGTATTTAACTCAGATGTCGGCAAGTGATTTTTTATTTCTATATTGGTTGATTTTAATTCAATTTGGTGCAAGTTTCCTGGCAGTCCCCTAACAATAAAAACGCTCCCATTAAAGATTTTTAGTTGCTGTAAAATAATTTTTTCAAATAAGCTTCTCTGAGGTTCGGGCCCCGATAAAATAATACAGAGATCATATTTAATTTCAGTTTCATTCTTTTCAAATCTAGACAAAGGCCCAATATATTTTACCGACGTTTTTGGTAAAACTGCAGGATGAGATAATTCCCCGGCAAAATTTAATTTTCCTTCATTATCAGGCACCCAGCATGTATTATACTTATTAATAAAATGGTAGTGTATTTTTTGTATAATGTATTCGGTAAGGCGATAATTGGTTTTTATTTTTATTTGATGAGTAATATAAACACAAGGAATGTTTTTATTGCTTAACCCAAACCTGTTATCCGAAATTACTCCATCAATATGATGTGTTTTTATTACATTATTTAGCCATATTTTTTCAACATAAACACGATATAGTAGTTTTGGAAACTGCAGTACAAGTCTTAATGGTAAACAGAATTTACTATAACTATACCGTATGCGGTAACCCGCTAAATGTATAAAAATTAAATTTGGAAATTCTTTTTCTAATAAAAATTTTATGCCCGTTTCGGCAGCAATAATAACTTCGCAATTTTGTTGCTGCAACTTAAGTATTATTGGTATGCAGCGTGTTGCATGGCCCAGGCCCCAATCTAATGGAGCTAACAATATTCGAGGCCTATTGCTTAGTGTGTTAAAATTTATATCTTTCATTAAAAAATTGCTGTAAATATTTGTGAAAATAGTTTAATTTTAATTTAATTAAAAATCATGCAACAACTAAAAAAATTAACATTACTCCTATTAATTATTATAATCGTTTTAATAACCAATGGCTGCGCTTCTACAAAAACGGGCTGCGGCTGCCCCGCCAAGTCGGGCATGGTTGGGTATTAATAGTAACAATTTAATTAAAAACAATAATTAATACCATGCCTAAACGTAATTGACTGGTTTTATTTAATGAGCACTTGATGTCAATTGAAGCCTTTTAGCAAGAGGTGGAATCTATTCATCAGCTATTATGCAGCACAGAAATATTAGAAAATACACTTAACACCTACGAATTATTAAATCTTAACAAATACAAAGTGATTTATAAGCCAGCTCATTTAGCTAAATTTATGCGCAAAGGAGGACTAAAATCTTTTATTTTTTTGAGCTGCAATAATTAACTACCAATTTAATATAGGCATTTTAAAAATTAATTTAACTTATCTAATGCTATTTTTAAAGCTTCAAGCATTTCATTAATTTCTTCTTTTTTACAAGTGCCCACACTTAGTCTATACCAATTACTTTCAGGGCTAGATCCAAAACAATAAAACGGTACTATCGCCAGCTTTGCCTCATCTAATATGTAAGCGGTTACATCGGCCTGGGTTGTTAATAATTTTCCGTTAATATCTTTTTTGTTAATATAATCAATTTGTATAGTAAGGTAAATTGCCGCTTCGGGCGCAATGGCATCTACCAGGTAGCCCATTTTTTTCATTTGTTGAAACCCCGAATAAATATTTTGTAAACGAAGGCTTACTTCAGATTTAAAATGAGCAAGGTATGTATCAATAGCGTCCGGGTTGACTAAATAATTAGCAACTGCTTTTTGCTCGGCCATAGGCGCCCATGCACCAACATGGCTATTAATAGATAACATTTTTACTACCAATTCTTCGGGCCCTAGGGCCCAGCCAACCCTAACGCCCGTTGCTGCAAACGCCTTGCTTATACCATCAATGAAAATAGTAAACGGCTTCATGAAGGGGTTAAGGGAAACGGGGTTATAATGAATAGTATCTCCAAATGTAAGCGTCCAATAAATTTGGTCGTACATGAGGTAAAGTTTTTTTTCACCTGCCGCCCTGCTGTTATTTTCTTCAACAATCAAATTACAAATATCATTTAATTCGTCTTTACCAAAAGTAGTACCCGTAGGGTTTAATGGTGAACACAATGAAACTAAAGTAGCCCCCTTAATATGTGGAGAAATTTGAGCTGCGGTAAGCATAAAATTATTTTCTTTTTTAGCTTCCAAAATAATATGCTTTCCTTCTGTAAAATGAACATAGTGATTATTATTCCAACTTGGGGTAGGGTAAATTACTTTATCCCCCTTATCTACTATGGCCCTATATACAGCATAAATTAGAGGGCGTCCACCAGCCGCAATTAAAATTTCGTTTGCCGTATAATCTAGTCCACACCTTGATAACATAAACGAAGAAACCGCTTCTCTTAAATCGAGGTTACCCTGTGCGGCGGGATAAGTGGTATATCCATTTTTATAAGCCTCTATAATTTCTTGTTCTAACTCAGCGGGAACAGGAAAGATAGAGGAATCAAAATCACCTATAGTATAGTTATAAATTTTTTCACCTTGCTTTATTTTGTCTTTTATAATTGCGCCAAGTCTAACAATTTCAGAAGCTTGCAATGTTTCTGCTAACACACTTAGTTTATGGCTATTCATTTGGATCAATTTAGCAACAAAAGTAATTCCTTAAATAGGGAAAACAAAAAACCTGTTAAAGAAATTTTTTAACAGGTTTTAATTTTATTAAAAACTTATTTATTCGATAGGTTTATAGTCTTTAAATAAATTTATTTTAGTTTCTTCTACTTGTTGCCTGTAGGATGTCCATTTGGTACTAAAAAAATCATTAATCTTATCTGTCATATCTTTTATGGCAAGTTCTGCGTTTTCAACCAGTGTTATTACCTGATTATTCGGTGCCATCATTTTGCTATTTATTGCTTGATTTGCAGTTTGTATTGAGGCCATCACTGTTTCCTCAAAGCTTCTTTTTATTCCTTGTTTTTCGTTTGCTTTTCCATTAATTAACTCTCGAATGTGCTTTATTTCATCCTGTATTTTTGTTGTAGTTTTTTTTAATGAGTCAATCTCTTTTCCTTCTAAGCCTTTTAATTGAGATTGCATTTTTGTCAACAACTCTTCACTTTCTGTAAGTTGATCCATTCCTTTCGTTAACCTATCTGCAGATTTTTTTAACCTGTCGACCATTTTATGTTGCGCTAATTTAATATCATTTCTATTGCCTAATCTTGGATCATCTTTAATGGTGATAAAAGTAGAATCTACATTTCGGGCATAGGCGATTACTAGTTTATAAGTACCTGGAAGAACCTTAACTCCTCCTGGCTCAGGTGCGCCAGCTTCGGGTTTTGTAGAGCCAGGCTGTCGAAACCCCCTTTCTTCCATACCCCAGTACATTTTATTAAACCCAGAGTCAACAGACCACCGCAATGTTCTAATTAATTCGTTAACCGGGTTATATATTTTTACCATAACGCTATCAGTTTTTTTACCACCGCCTAGCCCTCGTCCTCCACGTACACCACGCACAGCCCCTGCATCCTGCGTCACGACTACAGACACTTGGTCAACAGGAGAAGTAACAACGACAGGTTTTTGTTTTAACGTAGTATCAGGCTTTGGTTTATTGATAAAAAAAGAAACAGCCGCATCGCGCCTTCTGTTTTCACCATCATATAAACCATAAGTGCTCCACTCGTATCCCGTAGCTGACCTATATTCGGCCTGGTAAGCATCCGGAGCTTGAAATACCGTAATTACATTTGTAAATTTTAATCCTTTATGTGCAGCAGCTTTTCTTAGTGGCCTAATATCATCAAGCACCCAAAGAGCTCTACCAAATGTTGCAATCACTAAATCCGCTTCACGATCTTGTATAGCTAAATCAAAGGTAGAAACAGCAGGAAACCCATTTTTAAATTGTTCAAAAGAGATTCCATTATCAAAACTTATCCAAAGCCCGTTTTCGGTACCTACAAAAATTAGATTTGGTTCTGCAGGGTCTTGCTGTATACATAAAGCATAACCCTTTACTTTTGTTTCATCTATTATTCTAGTCCAGTTGTTGCCATAATCTATTGTGCGAAAAATATATGGCTTCATATCGCCTTGGCGATAATTATTAGCAACTATAAAAGCTTCGCCGGCATTATATACAGAAGCTTTTATTTGCGGTATCCAACAACCCTGTGGCATGCCTGCAATTTTTCCTCTAAAGTTTTTCCATGTTTTTCCTCCGTCCCTAGTTAGCTGCACATTGCCATCGTCGGTTCCTACCCAAATTGTACCTTGCTCTTTTTTTGAAGGCTCAATAGCAAGTATGGTACAATGTGTTTCTGCTCCAGTAATGTCTAAAGTAAGCCCCCCTGTATTTTTATATGCCGAAATTTTTGTAGAATCATCGGTAGTAAGATCAGGAGATACCATATCCCAACTTAGTCCTTTATTATTGCTTTTATGAACATACTGGCTACCAAAGTATATTGTTTTTTTATCAAAAGGGTCCTGAGCTATAGCTGAGTTCCAGTTAAATCGAAATTTATTTTTAGGGGTTAATGCCATAGGTTTTATATACCATCTCTCTCCTGTTTTCCAATTACTTCTTTGTACCTCCCCTCCCTGACTCATACTATACACCCAATTTGCGTCTTCTGCATCAGTCATTGCATCAAACCCATCCCCACCGCCTATATTATTCCAATAATAATTTCTAATACCACCGTTTGTCCAAGTATAAGCAGGCCCTAGCCAGCTTCCATTATCCTGCATTCCACCCATTACATTATAGGGTATTTCATTATCAACATTTACATGATAAAACTGCCCTACTGGAATTTTTTCATCAAAAACCCAGGTCTTACCACGATCTCTTGATAAACTAATGCCACCATCATTACCCTCAATGATTAGGTTTGGATTTTCAGGATTTATCCACCAGGCATGATGATCTGGATGAATACCGGAGTAAGGAATTAAAGTAGAAAAAGACTTACCCCCATCTTCACTTAACGTAATTGTTGAGTGTACATCATAAATTCGGTTTTCGTTTTTTGGATCTACATAAATTTCTTGGTAGTAAAAAGGACGATCTGTAACTTCTGCTGCATTACTGTTAACTAACGACCATTTAAAACCACCATCCTCACTTTTGTAAAATCCATTTTTACTAGCTTCAATTTTTGCATACACTCTTGAAGGCATACTGCGACTAAATGCCACGCCAATTCTACCTAACAGACCATCGGGCATTCCATCCTCTTTAGTTAACTGCTTCCAGTTTTTACCTCCATCAGTGGTTATAAATAAGCCACTTCCGTTACCCCCACTTTTTAAATTCCATGGCGTTCTTTTAAATTGCCACATGGCGGCAATTAGCTTATTAGGATTAGTAGGATCCATAATTAAATCAGCACAACCTGTGGTATCATTGACAAATAAAATTTTAGTCCAAGTTTCTCCACCATCAACAGTTTTAAAAACACCTCTTTCTGGATGTTCTGCGTAAGGATTACCTATTGCAGCGGCGTAAACGGTATTAGAATTTGTTGGATCAATCACTACCCGATGGATACAAATGGTTTTTTCTAAACCCATACTTTTCCAAGTTTTACCCCCATCTAAACTTTTATAAATACCCCCGCCCAGATTGAGCGAATTTCTTGGATTACCTTCTCCAGTACCTACCCACACAATAGACGGATTGGATTGCTGAATGGCAATAGCTCCAATATTTTGAATGGGCTGTTCATCAAAAATAGGGATCCAAGATTGTCCGCTATTTTCTGTTTTCCAAACCCCACCACTTGCGGCACCCACATAAAAAATATTTGGATTAGCCACCACGGCATCAATAGTGGTAATACGCCCACTCATACCAGCAGGACCGATACTGCGAGGTTTTAAATTTTTAAATTGGTCGAGAGATATTTTTTGAGCAGTTAAGTTATTAATAACCGCCATTAGTAAAATAACATAAAAAATAGGGAGTTGTTTTTTCATTATTCATAATTTGAACAATGAAGGTGCAAAAAAAATACCGACATTTCAAATATATATGAGCGGTCTTTAGTTTTTATTATATCTTTTTTCTTTAAATTTTCTAAAGCTTTTTAGCTTTTTCAAAACTAAGAATAACAGAGTTAATACAATAACGTAATCCGGTTGGTTGTGGGCCATCGTCAAAAACATGACCTAAGTGAGCTTTACATCGTCCACACATAACTTCGGTTCGTTTCATGCCATAGGCATTATCGGGGGCATAAATAATGCTACCTTTTTTAATAGGTTCAAAAAAACTAGGCCAGCCGCAGTTGCTCTCAAACTTACCATTGCTATTAAATAAAGGATTCCCGCAAGCTGCACAGTAGTAAGTACCGCCTTCTTTATGATCCCAAAATTTACCTGTAAACGCTCTTTCGGTACCCTTTTCTCTTGCAATATTATACACATCGCCAGATAATATTTGTTTCCAATCGTTGTTACTAATTTCTACTTTACCGGTATCTGTTTTTGAAAAAATAACAGTTGTTTTTTTATTGGGCTCCATATTTATACTGTTAAATTGCTTTACCGGCGAATTAGCGCAGCTAGCTATTATTAAAGATATGATGATAAGTATGTAAGTTAGTCGTCGCATTTATTTTAACAAATTTCGGAGTAAATAGTTAACTCCGCATTAAAAGGATAATTTTTTAACAAATTATAATAATAGGAAACAAATTAATGTCGGTAAGTTATATTTGCTAACTTCATACGCATAGTGTTTATATGTTTAATATTATTTTATTTGGCCCTCCAGGTAGTGGCAAAGGAACGCAGAGCGAAAAATTAATATCAAAGTACGGCCTAAAACACCTAAGTACAGGCGATTTGTTACGGCACGAAATAAGCCGTCAAACCTCCTTAGGAAAAGAAGCACAAAACTTTATGGATAAAGGCCATCTAGTACCCGACGAAGTGGTGATAGGCATGATTAGCTCTGCACTAGACGAAAATCCATCCGCCAAGGGCTTTTTATTTGATGGATTTCCAAGAACATCTGCCCAGGCAGAAGCGCTTGATAATTTATTACAACTAAAGAACGCGCCCATTTCGGCAATGCTAGCAATGGATGTTACCGAAGATGAATTAATAAAGCGCTTATTAAAAAGGGGCGAAACCAGCGGCAGAAGCGACGATAATAATGAAGAAGTGATTAGAGCTCGAATAATAGAATACCACACCAAAACCGCCATTGTTGCTGATTACTACAAAAAGTTTAATAAAGCAGTTATGATAAACGGAGAAGGAACTATTGATGATATTTTTGAACGATTATGCACAGAAATTGATAAAAGAATTTAAAAATTTACTTTAATTAATTATAGAGCACCTTAATTTTAGGGTGCTTTTTTTTGCTTTACATTGCGGCAGTAATAGATGGCAGCTTAGATGTCATTTATTCTATTGCTTTACCTTTTTTTCTTTTTTAAGTTACCTTTGAAGTTTAAAATAAAATGATTACATGAAACTTGAAAATTATATACTTGGCAATTGGATAACAGGCGATGGCGATGGGCAGCAATTGTTTAATGCCATTACAGGCGCGCCAATAGCTACTGCAAGCACACAAGGACTTGATTTCAAAAAAATTCTTGAATATGGCAGAATTACTGGCAATCCCGCTCTTCGCAAAATGACATTTCACGAGCGAGGAAATATGTTAAAGGAGCTCGCCCTGTATTTAAGAAACCACTTGGATAAGTTTTATGCAATTAGTTATAAAACCGGTGCTACTAAGGCCGATAGCTGGGTAGATATTGAAGGCGGAATTGGTAATTTATTTGCCAATGCATCGCTTCGTCGTAAATTATCAAACGATGTTTTTTGTGTTGATGGCGACAGCCATAACCTTAGTCCCAATAAAACTTTTATGGGCACCCACATACTCGTGCCTAAAGAAGGAGTAGCTATTCATATCAATGCATTTAATTTTCCGGTATGGGGGATGCTAGAAAAAATTGCAGTTAATTTATTAGCAGGGATGCCTTGTGTGGTAAAGCCCGCAAGCGTTACTAGTTATTTAACCGAAGCAGTTGTTAAAGAAATTATAGCCTCAAAGATTTTACCCGAAGGCGCCTTACAATTAATATGTGGAAGTGCGGGGGATATGCTTGACCATGTTAATTCGCAGGATGTGGTAACTTTTACAGGATCTGCTTCAACGGGGTTGTTATTAAAATCAAATTCTAATATATTACGGGAGAATGTTCCTTTTAATATGGAAGCAGACTCGTTGAATTGCATTGTGCTTGGCGAAGATGTAACGCCAGAAACGCCTGAGTGGAATATTTTTATCAAAGAAATTAGAAAAGAAATGACCTTAAAAGCTGGTCAACGTTGTACCGGCATTCGCAGAATTTTTGTGCCGGAAAATAAAATAGAGGAGGTTTTAAAAGATATAAGCACTTCACTTTCGCAAACTGTTATTGGTAATCCATTGAATGAAAATGTTAGAATGGGCTCGTTGGCCGGACAGTTACAACGAAAGGAAGTAAAAGAACAAGTTCAAAAATTACTCACCTGTTCTAAAATAGTATATGGCTCTTTAGATACAGTAAAAGTGATTGATGCAGATTCCGCTCAAGGAGCTTTTATGTCCCCAATTTTATTATTGAATGAATTTCCATTAAAATCAATTAGCGGTTATACAATAAATCCATCACATGAAGTGGAAGCATTTGGTCCGGTAAGTACTATTATGCCTTATAAAAAAATTAATGACACCATTGCATTAAGTAAGCTCGGTAAAGGAAGTCTTGTATCAACCATTGTAACTGCCAACTATAAAATTGCACAGCAATATGTAATTGGTGCTGCATCGCATCATGGACGAATATTGGTGCTGAATAATGAATGCGCAAAAGAAAGCACAGGGCATGGTTCTCCATTACCCTTGCTGGTACATGGCGGACCTGGTCGTGCTGGTGGTGGCGAAGAAATGGGTGGACTTCGTGGTGTAAAACATTATCTGCAACGCACCGCTATACAGGGCTCGCCAACAACTATAACCGCCATTACCAATATATATCAACAATTTGCCCAAGGAAAAAATCCGAGCAAGCACCTTTTTACAAAATATTTTGAAGAGCTTGAAATTGGGGAACAGATTATTACTGAAAAAAGAACGATTACCTCTGAAGACATAAATAAGTTTGCAGATTTAAGCGGCGATCATTTTTATGCCCATATAAAAACAACTGATTTTGAAGGCACCATGTTTGAGCAACAGGTAGCGCACGGTTATTTTATTATGAGTATTGCTGCCGGGTTATTTGTTGACGGATATAAAAAAAATCCAGTATTGTTGAATTATGGTATTGATGAATTGCGGTTTACTAAACCGGTTTATCCAGGCGCAGAAATTCATATTCGCTTTACTTGTAAAGAAAAATTATTAAACGATAAACGGGTTGTTGAAAATTTGCAAGACATTAAAAGGGGCGACGAGATTGATAAAGGTATTGTAAAATGGCTGGTAGAAATGATTGATGAAACAGAAGAAGTAACAGGCGTGGCCACAATATTAACTATGGTGGCAAAAAAAGTGCAATAAGATTGTTTACATTTATAGTTCAAACCGATTTTATGAACCAAGAAGCACACGTAAAAAGCCACTTAGAGCACGGTATAAATACCATAGAATTTTTTCATCCGAAAAGCAATAGTTTACCCGGAAAAATATTAGAAGATCTTGCCCGTGAAATTCACTTTGCTGGAACACAAGATGATACTCGGGTGATTATTTTAAAAAGCGCTGGCGAAAAAAATTTTTGCTCCGGGGCCAGTTTTGACGAATTAATGGCCATTAAAGATGAAAAAGAAGGATTGATTTTTTTTAGTGGATTTGCTGATGTTATTAATGCTATGCGTACTTGTCCAAAATTTATCATTGGTAGAATACATGGTAAATGTGTTGGTGGTGGGGTTGGTTTGGCTGCGGCAGTTGATTATGCAATCGCTATAAATAAAGCAGATATAAAATTAAGTGAACTAGCTTTTGGTATTGGCCCTTTTGTTGTAGGCCCCGCGGTAGAAAGAAAAATAGGCATAGCAGCTTTCAATACATTAGCCATAGATGCAGCTAAGTGGCGCAGTTCTGACTGGGCTAAAAATAAAGGATTGTTTGCAGAAATACACGATAGTGTAGAATATATGGATGAAGCTATTTATAATTTATCCAACACGCTTGCCCATGCTAACCCGGTTGCTATGGCCGAAATGAAAAAAATATTCTGGAAAGGAACCGAACACTGGGATGAGTTACTAAAGGAAAGGGCAGTCATCAGTGGCAAACTGGTGTTGAGTGAATTTACCAGGAATGCGATCAATAAGTTTAGGTCTAAAGCTTGATAAAATAAAAATCTTTAAGGACTCTTTCAGATTATAAATTATCGTACTCAAAAATATCATCAATTTTGCTGCCTGCCGGCATATCAAATACCGAGTTAATAATGCCATCTCTCAGGTCATACACCCAACCATGCAAATCAGGAGCCTGTCTGTTTTTCCAGGCTTTTTGAATAATAGAAGTCTTAGCTAAATTTAAAATCTGTTCTTTTACATTTACTTCTGTTAATAAATCCACCCGCGCATCTTCGTTATCAAGGGCATTAATTTCGTCTTTATATTGGCTATATACATTTTTAATATTCCAGAGCCATTTATCTATTAATCCTAAGCTATGATTTGTTAGTGCGGCCCTTATACCACCACAGTTGTGATGGCCGCAAACAATTACATGTTTTACTTTTAATACTTCCACCGCATATTGTAATACGCTTAATAAATTTAGATCTGTGTGGACTACTAAATTGGCTACATTCCGGTGTACAAAAATTTCTCCAGGATATGTGCCGGTTATTTTATCTGCAGGCACACGGCTATCACTACAGCCTATCCATAGTATTTCGGGGGTTTGAATTTCTATAAGGCGTTTAAAATAACCCGGATCTATGGCAATCATTTCTGCTGCCCATTCTTTATTGTCCTGCAAAATTTTTTCAAAAGGTTTCATTGTGGTAACAAATGTAGTGCCTGCCATGAATAAAACAAAGTAAATTATACTGAAGTGGTAACAGTTTAAAAGGTTTAACTGAACCCGGGTTTAATAAAACATTATTAGTGAGGGAATTATTTTATAAAGTCAACAGTTACATGCGCGGCAATTAAAAAGCCATTATTGTATTGAAAAACAGGTTTATCGTTCACCCGTTTTCCCTGTTGTAAAACCTGGTTCAGGTATCCGGCTTCAAATTTCAGTTTTTGATTTAATTTATACCCCACTAAAAAAGCTAGTCGGTTTTGGTCAAAAATATTTACGCCTATATTTCCCCCCCCCCATCCAATAAATATTTCATCCAGTAACATAATACTCCACACATTTTTTCCCTGTTTATTTTTATTAAGCGGAAGTTCTGTTCTAATTCTGTAACGCATCCTATTCAAAAAAGTATAATCGGTTTCTTTTGATCCATTTTGTATCACTACTTTTCCTACAAATCTTTGTTCTAATGTAAACCTGTGAGAAATATCTATTTCCCCGATGGGATATTTTATGACTACCTGTTCAAAAATGCGGTGTTCGGGGAAGGCTGTTGTTACAGGATAATCGCCATAAGGAAATGTTTCGGCAAAAGCATACCCGGCATTGATGCTAACATCCTTTCTTATTGCAAAATTTACCCCTGTACGTAACAACCCTTGTTGCCAACTCTTTAAACTATTTACCCTGCGCCATTGGTATTCGGTGTGTAATGAAATTTTATTTTTAAGTTTAAATACTCCCGTATAAACAAGCCATCCGATATTATTATGATCGGAAAGGCGTTGTTCCTGGCAAAAAGAAAGCTGACTATATAAGATCAGGGCAACCGGTAAAATTAATTTGAGGGGCATATTTTTTTTGCTTAAACTAAGTTGATCTGTATGCGACTGGGTGATACAGTTTTTTATGTGGGCCAAAGAAAATGCGAAGCAATATCCTGAAAGCGGATAGTTCAATAAATATAAAACACAGTGCCATCAGAATAATCAATGTTATTTGATCAGTTTGAATATAAGTAAAAAATACATCAATTCCTATAAAGGCAGCAGTCAATGGAAAGCCCAACATACCCATAGCTGAAACTAAAAATAAAAAGCCTGTTGTGTTTTGTTCATAAACATACCCATGAAACTGTTTGAGTGAAATATCGTTATCAATTCTTTTTATTTTTTGCAAACAGTAATAACCCAGTAAAAAAGCGAGCAAAACACCGCTTACATAAAATATAATCTCCACCAGGTTAACATGAGGCGCGTTGAACAATACAGATGCCATGATAAAAAGATGAGCTGTTATCAAATATATCCATGCCTTTAATGCCGATTGCCGGAAAGAGAAAGCAAATAGTATAATTGCTAAAGCAATACTCATTAAAATAATTGGTAAAGCCCCGTTTAAAAATGGAATTACATACTGGTTTGAATATCCTAACACTAAAAGAACAATACCGGCAAAAGAAAGAATGCTCATGAAAATATTCGATTGCAGGAATTGTAACTTCTTTCCAATCAACTTAAAAGGACTCCACAAGTATTTAAACATGATAGTATCCAGGTTCCATTCTTTGATACCAAGCATATATATGGATGCTTTTAATTTCGAAATTACTTTTTGCGTTGGCTTGTTATAATGAAAAAGCTGGTGATGCACGAGGTAGTTGAGTACAGATGGTGAAACCAGTAACTGGTAAGTTCTTAAAAAGGCATTGCCGGCAAAATGTATCAGTACCAGCCAGTGAAATCCTAGCGCAACTTCAATAAACATCAATCCAATTTGTGCGGCTGAAGAGTAAGCAATTTGTGTTTTAACAGTTGGTTGTACTCTTGCGATCATAGTTGCCATTATTGCTGTTAAAGCCCCAATTACTATTATTACAATTTTTGCCCACAACATATCTTCCCAAAATGGATGTGTGCGCAACAATAAAAAAACACCAATATGAACACTGAGCGAACCATAAAAAATAGCAGAAGAAGCAGTAGGTCCCTCCATTGCCCTTGGCAACCAGGTGGTAAAAGGGAATTGTGCAGATTTAATAGTGGCCGGCAATATAATCATGCAAACAATAAAGACAGCCATGCCTGTTTGATTTGTTACGTTAGCCATTTCTTTTACTTCACCCAGTTGAGAAAAATTGATATTTTGGTGAGCGAGATGGTGCATCATCCACATGGCAAGCATCAATGCAACATCACTGATGCGGTAATTGGAAACTACTTTGAAAGCATTTTTAACCGGTAAATACCTGCTACGATAAAAGGCAATTAGTATAAAGGAGCAAATGCCTTTTATTTCCCATCCAATGAAGAGTGTTTCAAAATTTCCGGCGAGGATTATAAAGTTATACGCTGTTGAAAATAATAATATTGTATTGAAAAATCTTTTGTACCCTTCATCCCGGTGCATATAATATTTACTGAATGTTGCTACCAGGAAAAATAATAATGTTCCTATCATACTGAATACGGCTGTTATTTCATCATAATATAATTGTATGGCAAAAACAAAATGATCAGTTT
>CAMBEI010000014.1 GCA_945865645.1 Chitinophaga pinensis
TATTCATTTTAGAAAAAAAATACTTTCTGTTTTATTGTTTAATAAAGCCGTGTATAAAAAAAATAATCTACATCAATTAATTGGTGTGTATGCGCTGCTATTTAATATGATGATTGCTCTTACAGGATTGTGGATGCAACGCTATGTATTTAAAAAAGAATTTTATGCTATAGATAATTATACCCAGACTTTAAAAGCCTCTACCTCCCTATCTTTTAACTTTAATAAGGCATACAGTAATATACAAAAAAAGTATCCTGAGTTTACTGCTCATGTCATTTATTTTGCACAGAGCAGCAAAAGTAAAACTGCTTTGTATGGCAGTTTTGCTGGTAACGCATACGTTCATTCTAAAAATATGGCGGATGTAATTTATTTAGACAGTGCAGGAGGTGTTGCTAAAACAAGATTTATTAATGACATTGATGTTGCAGACAGATATGATATCATCAATTCTCAATTACACATGGGTAGGTTTGGAGGGCTAGGTATAAAAATTATTTATTTTATTTTTGGACTAAGTGGCGGCTTGTTAAGTATAATAGGCTTTTTAATGTGGCGGAGAAGAAACAATATTAGCAAGGTGTTTAAACATAGTTCACACAAGGTATAGTATGTCAGGTTGAGTTTGTCAAAGACGGCTAAATAAGATAAGCCGCTTTCGACAAGATCAGTCTGACAATTTTTATTACCATATTACCATAATTTCATCATTTTAAATTTCTAAACTTATTTAGCCAAATTAAAACTTAAGGGGATATTCACTTTAATACTAAAATTTCTTCCCATATTAAAAATGCCTAATCTGCCTGTTGCTAAGTTTTCTTCTGCATATTTTAAACGGCTTAAATGGTTTTGATAAGCTATATCTGTAATGTTGATTGCGCTAGCACTCAAACTAAATAAAGTTTTATTGTTCTTACTTACAAAATCGGCACCAATACCTGCATTTAACAAACTGTAGCCTGCTGTTTTTGTTTCGGTGTTGTATGCTGTAAATACATTATTTTTTGCAAAAGTATTTTCAATTTCAAATTTTGTATAAAAGTTACTAACGTTATTTGTAACCTTTTTAAAGGTTACTTTAAATTCTGTTACCAATTTTGCAGAAGGGATAAAAGGAATAAAACGAACTCCTTCGATGTTTTTTTTTAGTTTTCCGACAACCATAGAAAATGTATTTAAAATATGCAGCCAGTCTAATGGATGTGGATGAATATCAAGTGATGTTTCTATACCTGTTAATGATACTATTTGCTGATCAAATTTAAAAGCTGTCAATAAATCTCCGCTAACATTAACCAAGCTGTCGCCACCTGCCATTGCTTCTAATTTTCTAGAAAAAATAAAGTTATCAAAGTTGTTGTAAAAAGCAGATAGTCCAACAGATATATGTTCAGCACGATAAGCTATACCGGCATCAAGTTGAATACTGGTTTCGTTTTTTAGGGTAGTGTTACCATATTCGTATCTTGTAGTTCCTTCATGTGCACCATTAGATGCAATTTCAGTAATACTTGGCGCTCTAAAACCTCTGGCAATATTAAATTTTAGGTTTAAATTTTCTGTTAATTGCGCAGCTATTCCTAGACTACCAGAAAAATTTGAAAATGTTTTTTTAAATTGAGTACCTTTAATGGTAAACCCATCTAATAAATTCTCAGCATCTACTTTCCTGGTATCGTAGCGAAATCCACCACTTAGAGTTATTTTTTTAATTGTTTTTTGAGAATAAGCGTAAAGTCCAAAATCAAAAAGACTATAATCAGGAATTAGTTGTTCTAAGCCTTTATTTGAATTGTTTTGTTGCATACCATTTATGCCAACAGATGTTTTCCATCCTTGTATTTCTGATAAGCGAATTTGCGCATTGTAGGTAATGGTTTTTAAATCAAAAAATAAAGCTCTTTCTGCAGGGGCATCTGGATTAGCAAATTCTTCCCGTTTATTTTGCTGATAAGCAATATTTAATGTGATATAATTTTTCCCCATTTTAATATTATTATCTATTGCTATTTTCCTATGTCGAATATGCTGGTAAGGGTCAAGCGGAGTGGTATTTTTAAAATCGGCGTTGTTTGCTCTTTCTGTAATGCCACCTGCAATTTTTTTTGTAAAATATCCCTCAGCATCTCTTTTTCCCTCCACTAAGCCAGCTTTTAAATTAAAGCTACTAAACAAAACATGGCTATACCCCCAGTCGCCATTAAATCCGCCATACCCGCCATAATTATGTTCATTAAATTTGGAGTTAAAAACTTTTCCGTCATATCTATTTTTATAATCTTCAGCAGCTTTGTTAGATGTGTATATATTCCAATTAAATCCATTTTGGTTACCTGCCAAATTAACATTTAAGGTTCTAAGATTATTATTAGTTTGGTAGTTACTTGAAATATTTGCTTTAAGGGAATTGGTAGAAATTGGCACATTAGTAATAATATTTACTACACCGGCCATGGCATCACTACCATAAATAATAGAAGCAGGTCCCTTAAAAAGTTCAATTTTAGCAACACTGGCTTCATCTATTTCAATGCCATGTTCATCACCCCATTGTTGGCCTTCTTGTCTAACTCCATCATTTATAGTTAACACCCGATTATAACTCAACCCCCGAATTACGGGCTTTGAGATAGCTGGTCCGGTAGCTAAGGTAGCTACACCGCTAATTTTAGTTAAGGACTCAATGATATTACTAGATGTGTTTTGAAAAAAATCTTGTTTGCGCATTACCTCAATCGCAAATGGAACTTTTTTTAATTGAGTGGCACCGGTTACGCCGGTAACAATCACTGCATTGTTTTCAATAATTGCTTCGCTAAGTGCAAAATTAATAATAATCTCATTAGCAAAGTCGATATTTTCTATAATGCTGGTATAGCCAATATGCGATATCTCTACTAAGTGTTTACCTGTGGGTATATTTTTTATACTAAAATATCCAGAAACATCAGAAGTAGTTCCAGATTTAATATCGGTGATATATATAGATGCAGCTTCTATAGCAGCTCCAGTTTTAGCATCAATTATTTTTCCAGAGAATGAACCGGTTACTATCTTAAAATTTTTATTGATTTTGGAAAAAGAATTTCCTTGTGCAGTTATTGTTGTGTTATAACAAAAAGAAAAAATTACCGTATAAAGAGTGCTTACAAAAATTCGCATGGAAGTAGATTTAAATGTATAATTTATAAAGTGTATGAATAACTATTTTAAAAAAAGTATGAACTTTTTAAAAATAGAGTTTATACCACCGGAGGCCCACGAAGTAAATGAAATGCAGAATAAGAATTAAATAAATATACTGTTTTATAAAGTTGTGGGATAGAAAATATAGGTTGTGAAGTTAAGATTATATGATTAATTGACGGTTTAAATGGTGATTCGACAACCAAAGTATTGCAATTGCAATGGTATGTTTTTTTGCCAACTTGTTCCTTGCTTACAGTAAATGATTTTCTTATAGAATCCGTATGCTTGGCTAGCCAATTATGAAAAAAAACGGTTGGTGTTATGCTAATAACAAACACTAGCAGCATAACAAATGAAGCAATTTTTTTTATGATATTTTTTTTATGCATTTTATATTTTATGCCACAATGTTGCAAATATATAAAAACTTTTAAAATTTGAAATAAAATTTGCAGCTTTTTTTTGTCTTTTTACAAAAGAAAATGTTATAAAACTTATAAAATACTCAATGCGCTTGAAAGTTGTCTTAGTGAGCAAAAACTATTTAGCTAGCTTATCTCTTCAGTATCTTTTTTTCAATTAACTTCAAAACAAAATTTAAATTATGTCACAATTTATTTTAGCTCTTGATCAAGGCACAACCAGCTCCCGTGCAATTATTTTTGATAAAAAGGGAAGTATCGTCTGCACAGCACAAAAAGAATTTACACAAATTTTTCCACAGCCAGGTTGGGTTGAGCATGATGCTAATGAAATATGGAGTACACAATTAGGGGTTGCAGTAGAAGTTATAACTAAAGCAGGATTATCTCCGAAAAATATTGCTGCTATTGGCATCACCAACCAACGTGAAACAACGGTTGTTTGGGAGCGTTCAACCGGTAAGCCCATTTACAATGCTATAGTTTGGCAAGATAGAAGAACAGCTACTTTTTGTGATGAGTTAAGAGCTAAGGGATTAGATAAAATGATTCAACAAAAAACTGGATTAATCGTAGATGCTTATTTTTCGGCAAGCAAAGTAAAATGGATATTAGATAATGTGAAAGGAGCTAGGAAAAAGGCAGAAAAAAACGAACTGTGCTTTGGTACTATTGATAGCTGGTTAGTTTGGAATTTAACCAAAGGACAACTTCATGTAACAGATGTATCTAATGCATCTCGAACTATGCTTTGTAATATTCATACCTTGGAATGGGATAGTGAGCTGGAAAAAATATTTGATATTCCTGGTAATATGTTGCCGCAAATACACAGCAGCAGTGAGGTATATGGTACTACACAAAATATATTAACATTACAAAGTATACCTATTGCAGGTATTGCCGGCGATCAGCAGTCGGCCCTATTTGGTCAAATGTGCACACAGACCGGCATGGTAAAAAACACTTATGGCACCGGTTGTTTTATGCTTATGAATACAGGAGAACAACCGATTACATCATACAATAATTTACTTACTACAGTTGCTTGGAAAGTAAATGGCATTACACACTATGCTTTAGAGGGTAGTGTTTTTATAGCAGGCGCAGTTGTGCAGTGGTTAAGAGATGAATTGGAAGTTATTAAAAAATCTGCTGATGTGGAAGAGTTAGCGGCTAAGGTTAACAGCAGTGGAGGTGTTTATTTTGTGCCTGCATTTACAGGTTTAGGGGCACCACATTGGAAGCAGGATGCACGGGGTGTTATTACGGGCCTTACCAGAGGTAGTAATGCTAGCCACATTGCGAGGGCGGCCTTAGAAAGTATTGCTTTTCAAACGATGGATGTATTAAAAGCGATGGAAGCAGATTCAGGAATTTACATAAAAGAATTAAGGGTTGATGGGGGTGCAACGGCCAATGATTTACTCATGCAGTTTCAAAGTGATATTTTAAACACAAAAGTTGTACGACCTAAAATAACTGAAACAACCGCGTTGGGTGCAGCTTATCTTGCCGGACTAGCTATTGGTTATTGGAAAAATATTGAAGCCATACAAGATCAATGGCAGGCGGACATTATTTTTGAACCTACAATGTCTTTATCAGAGCAAAATGCTTTAATAAAAGGATGGCAGCGTGCTATCAATTCTACAATAGTATGGGCAGATGAAAAATAAATAAGTGTTTTTGGGTTAAATAAAATTCTTAATTTTCAATTTAAATTAACTGCGTATGAATAATTTTCTTTTTGAACTAATTGGTACCGCCTTTTTAATTTTATTAGGCGATGGGGTTGTAGCCAATGTAGTATTAAATAAAACAAAAGGTAATAACAGCGGCTGGATTGTTATTTCATTTGGATGGGCTATTGCTGTTTTTGTGGGGGTGTATATTTCTGCAGTACAAAGTGGCGCTCATTTAAACCCTGCAGTAACTATTGGCCTTGCTATGGCCGATAAATTTGATTGGGCACTTGTTCCTATTTACATTTCCGGACAAATAGCCGGAGCTATGATAGGAGCATTTTTAGTTTGGGTGACTTACAAAAAACATTTTGACGAAACCGCTGATGCTAGTGCAATACTAGCTGTATTTTGTACTGGGCCAGCTATAAAAAATACACCGTTCAACTTAGCTACTGAAATTATTGGCAGTTTTACACTTGTATTTGGTGTGTTTTTTATCACCGGTGCTGATGTAAAGCTTGGATCCCTTGATGCCTTGCCTGTGGCAATATTGGTTTTAGGGATAAGCCTAAGTTTAGGGGGGCCAACTGGGTCTGCTATTAATCCTGCAAGAGACCTGGGGCCAAGAATTATGCATTATATATTACCTATACAAAATAAAGGCAATAGTAACTGGACATATAGCTGGATTCCAGTTTTAGGGCCTATAATTGGGGGACTATTAGCAGCTTTTATCTTTAAAGTGCTGTAAATAAATTCTTTAACACTCCGCAAAAAACATGATTAAAAGGTAGTAGTAGCAAACCTTTTGAAATTTTTTTATACCGAGTATAAAAAAATTGTCATCTAATTTTTAATTCCAACCACCAAGCCTTACCTTTGCGGCTCGAAAATTAAACCTCTTTTTATATGGCTAATACAGGTAAAATAAAATCAATCATCGGTGCTGTTGTAGACGTTCAATTTGATAGCGACAGCAAACTTCCCGAAATATTAAATGCATTAGAGTTAAAGCGTGAAAATGGCGATACCTTAGTGTTAGAAGTTCAACAACATCTTGGTGAAGACAGTGTGCGTACCATTGCGATGGACGGAACAGAGGGTTTAGTGCGTGGTACTGTTGTAATAGATACAGGAAAACCTATTGCCATGCCAGTTGGCGATGCCATTAAAGGTCGTTTATTTAATGTAACAGGCGATGCTATTGATGGTTTACCGCAGGTTAGCAAAGAGGGAGGTCGTCCTATTCATGCTAAGCCGCCATTATTTGAAAACTTAAGCACAGCAAATGAAATTTTGTATACCGGTATTAAAGTAATTGATCTAATTGAGCCTTATGCAAAAGGGGGTAAAATTGGTTTGTTTGGTGGAGCAGGAGTAGGCAAAACTGTATTGATTCAGGAGTTAATCAACAATATTGCAAAGTCTTATAGTGGGGTTTCGGTATTTGCTGGTGTGGGAGAAAGAACAAGAGAAGGTAATGATTTGATGAGAGAGATGATTGAAGCAGGCATTATGAACTATGGCGAAAAGTTTAAGCATAGTATGGAAGAAGGCGGATGGGATTTGAGCGCGGTAAACATGGAAGATCTTAAAGAATCTAAAGCAACATTTGTTTTTGGCCAAATGAATGAGCCTCCAGGAGCAAGAGCTCGTGTGGCTTTGAGTGGATTAACTATTGCCGAATATTTTCGTGATGGAGATGGTAGTGGACAAGGAAAAGATATTTTATTTTTCGTAGATAATATTTTTCGTTTTACACAGGCAGGTTCTGAGGTATCGGCTTTATTAGGCCGTATGCCATCGGCGGTGGGTTATCAACCAACTCTAGCAACAGAGATGGGCTTGATGCAAGAGCGAATTACGTCAACTAAAAATGGTTCTATTACTTCTGTACAAGCGGTATATGTACCTGCGGATGATTTAACAGATCCTGCTCCAGCAACAACTTTTGCTCACTTAGATGCAACAACGGTATTGAGTCGCAAAATTGCAGATTTGGGTATTTATCCTGCAGTCGATCCATTGGATAGTACTTCACGTATTCTTACACCACTAATTGTAGGTGCCGAACATTATGATACAGCTAACCGGGTTAAATTAATTTTACAGCGATATAAGGAATTACAAGATATTATTGCCATTCTTGGCTTAGATGAGTTGAGTGACGAAGATAAATTAGTAGTATCTAGGGCACGTAAAGTACAACGTTTTTTAAGTCAACCTTTCTTTGTGGCTGAGCAGTTTACTGGCTTAAAAGGAGTATTGGTGCCTATTGAAGATACTATTCGAGGTTTTAATTCTATCATGGATGGAGAAGTCGATGAATATCCAGAAGCAGCGTTTAATCTAGTAGGTAATTTAGAAGATGCTATCGAAAAAGGTAAGAAATTAATGGAAGCAGCAAAAGCTTAATTTGAAAATTTTGAATTATTATGACCAAGCGAATCAGGCGTTAAATCATTAAATTTTATTTATGATACTAGAGATATTAACACCAGAACAAAAAATTTTTAGCGGCGATGTGTATGGTGTACAATTACCGGGCATTTCAGGCCTGTTTGAAGTATTAGACAAGCATGCTCCAATGGTAAGTGCATTAAAAGCAGGCAGGTTAAAAATTTTAAAAGATAAAATACAAACTGTTGGATATAATATTAAAAGCGGATTTGTAGAAGTGCTTAATAATAAAACAACCGTTTTAGTTGAAGGTGCCGAAGCGGTTTAAAATAAAAGTAATTAATTTTTAAAAACCCATACAATAGTGTGGGTTTTTAATTTTAAATAATAATGATCTAATTGTAATAGTATTAAATAATATTTTTTAATAAATTAATCGAGTTGTTTTTTTAATTGAACAAATGACCAAGCTGTAAATGGCAATATAAGTAAAATTAAAAACCATAGTCTGTTGTTAGTTATATAAAAAATTATTAAAGCTAATGCCAATAAAAATAAAGGGTATAGAACAAATAAAAATCCAATCACTTTAGAATCATCATGACCAGATTCTTTTATTAAAGTATCAGTTAGCCATTTAATAAAATAGTATAAAGGGGCATGCAAAATAGCGCCAACTATAGAAGGAATAAATAATATACACTTTTTTAATGGCGCTTGACTTATGAAAAATTTTTGGTGTAATGTTAGTTTATCATTAGTATCAATTTCAAAAATATTTTTGCTAAGTTGTTGTTTTAAATTTTCATTAAATTGGCGAATTGCATTACCATGGCTATCTGTATAATCAATATTTTCTTTAGAAATAGGTTCTCCAAAAAATAGTTTAATATTTTTACCCATTTTGGTAAATGAACTATAATTAATAGATATGGGCAATACTTTTAAATCAATACCATCTTCCCAGCTGCTGATAGCTAATCGGGCAGTACCTTTTTTTAGAGGGCGTAAATGCCATTCATTAATGCATCTCCCTTCGCTAAATATCAGCACAATCCCATTTTTTTTAAAAATATTTTTACAGAGGTCAAATGTTTTATAATTTTCTCCAAGGTTTTCAACACCTTCACTAACCCTATATACTGGAAATATTTTAAGTAAGGATAAGCATTTTGCACCAAATTTATTTTTAAAAGCATCGCCGCGTGCAAGAGAATAAACTGTTTCGTTAAATAAGGTGCAAAGTATAATTGCATCTAAAAAAGAGTTGGGATGGTTAACCGCAAGTAATAAGGGCCCTTTATGTTTTAATAGTTCTTTTTTATTAATTGCTATATCCCTACAATAAATAGGTAAGGCTAGCCTGGCAATAATTTTTACAAATGAATACAGCAATTAGTTGTTTATTTTAAAATCGAAGTTAAATATAATTTAAATAAACTTTTTTTTAAATTAATTTAACTGTGAATCAATTGTGAATTTGATCATCAATTTATATTCGCCTCGAAGTTCATTTAGTCTGTTTTTCCATATTTTATCGTGTTGCGTATTAAAAACAAATTTAGGAGTTGCATAAATAATAAGCCAGCTATTTTCATTAAGTCCTGTTTTTATTTGCCCATCGCCCTATCCACTATAACCAATAAAAAACTTTATTTTATTTAGATTTATGTTATTATTTTTTATTATCGTTTTTAAGGTTTCAAAATTAACTCTCTAGTAAATCACATCACTTATTTTAATAGATTCTGGTATCTGTTTAGGATATTGGTGTAAAAAATGGTTTGTATACATTTGTATCGGTCCAGCATAGTGAAGAGGCAAATGAAAGCCCTGTAAATCTGCAATAAAAATATCTAAGGTTTATTCAACTCTGGTTATTTAAAATAAATCCAAAGCTACCTAGCTCCTGGTGCTCGCACAATAGAACAACAGATTTTAAAAAATTAGGATCTTTTAAAAATGCTTCAGCAATTATTAAAATTCCGACAGTTGGTTTAATCATTTTGTAAAGTACCATATAATAGTAATGAAATTATAGCTAATAAAATTTATTTGGAAAAAAATATAAACCTTAGTTAAATTTAAGATTTATAAGTATAAAATCATATTACAATCTAATACTGTTTTATCTTTACCTATATGAAGAAGATATTTCCAATCATAACGATATTGATCCTGCTTTCACTATTTGGGCTTATTTTTTTTCAGTACTTATGGATTAAAAGCGCAAAATCTACAAAAGACAAACAAGTAAAAGAAAATATTATTAGAGCAGTAAATTATGCAGGTAATTTACTAACCCAGGAAAAAAGTTCTTGGATGCCACTTCCCCGTAAAGGTGATTTTCTTTTTCCTGTCGATAAATTACAAATTCAATATTTTAAGCCCTCAGTTATAAAACGTTTTTCGAAGGATGAAATTTCGGATATCATAAGGATGGGATTTAATAAAAATAACTTGCAAGAATATCCATTTGAATTTAATATTAGAATTAATACAATTAATGGAGACCAGATATATAGTGATAATTTTTTTAAATACTACGCTGATACAATTAACAGTTTAAATATCGTATATTCATTAGAGTCAGCTAATGGTAGCAGTTTAGAAAACTTATCAAATGAAGAATTACTTTCGGTAGTAGTGCCTCATCAGCAAAGCCTAATCTGGAAGGAAGTAACTTGGTTTATTTTAGGTGCCATTCTTTTTACCTTAATCATCACAGCTGCTTTTTTTATTACTATCATAACGTTATTAAAACAAAAAAAATTAAGTGAAATAAAATCTGATTTTATTAATAATATGACACATGAATTTAAAACGCCACTAGCAACAATATCGCTTGCTGTTGATGCTTTAAAAAATGAAAAAGTGTTATGTAGTAAAGAAAAATCTGATTATTTTATTGACATCATTAAAGAAGAAAATAAGCGAATGAATAAGCAGGTAGAAACGATACTGCAGGCTGCTTTACTTGATAAGAATGAAGTGCAATTAAATTTAAAACGATTGCTAGCACATGATTTAATTATTAGTGCATTAAATAATATTAATTTACAAGTGGAAGAAAAAGGTGGCCAAATCGAAGTAGAACTTGATGCAAAAAATGACTTAATTTTAGCAGATGAAGTTCACTTTACTAATATCATTAATAATCTGCTCGATAACGCAGTTAAATACTCGAAAGATAGTTTACACATTAAATTAATTACGAAGAACATAGGGGGTCATTTAAAAATAAAAATTGAGGATAATGGTATTGGTATGAATAAAGAAACAGAGCAACGAATTTTTGAAAAATTTTATCGAGCTCATACTGGTAACGTGCATAATGTAAAGGGCTTTGGCCTAGGACTTAGTTATGTTAAAACTATGATAGATGCACACCATGGTAGCATAAAAGCAGAAAGTATTTTGGGTAAGGGGAGTAGCTTTTATATTACTATTCCTCTGGCAAAATAATTTTTCTCTCTGCTACTAAATACTATAATTAATTTCCTTATTCTATATGCTAGTTTAATATTGGTTACCGCATCGCCAATAAAATATTAAATTAGTAATTGTTACAATTATTGTTATCCCTCTAGATTTTACTATAAGCGTTAGATTTAATTTTACCTCAAAAATATTTTGTACCTCATGCAGTAGTAAAACATCATCAAATTTTTATTATTATCCATTGTCTAAAGAAGCGAGAACCTGCATAAATTAGCTTAATATCAATTTTCTTGAGTTATTAGTAGCTTATTCACACTAATTCATATATATCCACACTTAATTCACATCCAATTTCTTGTTTTTGGGCTAAAAACGACGCTAGATATAGTATATGGGATTGTGGATAAAAAACTTTTACAATTATTGATATTAAAGTGGGAAAAAGTGTTATTTTGTGGGAGTATATGTAAATTTTTAGATTAAATACTATAAAATGATTGGTTTCCTCGGCGAATATGAGGCCACTTTAGATGCAAAGGGGCGCTTTCTTTTACCTGCAGGCTTCAAAAAACAGTTGCCGGAAGAGGGTGTTGGGTATTTTATCATTAATAGGGGATTTGAAAAATGCCTCACTTTATATACACAACAAAGTTGGGATCCTATTTTTTCTGAAATAAGCAAACTAAATGATTTTGATCCTAAGGTAAGAGAATTTAGGCGTTATTTTTTAAATGGGGCTACTCAGCTAGAACTTGATTCTGCCGGCAGGTTGTTATTACCCAAAAATCTAACGGATCATGCAGGATTGGAAAAAGAAATTGTCTTGGTATCGGCAGTTAATAAAATTGAGATCTGGGATAAAATTAAGTACATGCAGTTCTTTGAAACTTTTACACCACAATCATTTAGTGATTTGGCAAACGAAGTGATGAATAAAAAAGAAGGAATTTAGAATTAGAAATTAGTATGATGGAATGAAAAAAATGAATAACGATAAACTAATTTCTAATTCTGAATTATCTACTTATCATACCCCCGTTTTACTAAATGAAACTATTGATGGGTTAAACATACAGCCCGATGGAGTTTATGTTGATTGTACATTTGGTGGTGGCGGACATAGTCTTGCCCTTTTACAACACTTAAACCAAAAAGGGCAATTGCTTGTTTTTGATCAGGATGAGGATACCAGAAAAAATTTACCTAATGATGATCGGGTAACTTTTATCTCTCAAAATTTTAGACACTTACAACGATTTTTGCGATTGCATAAAATCTTGAAAGTAGATGGTATCCTTACTGATCTGGGCGTTTCTAGTCACCAGTTTGATGAAGCTTCTCGTGGATTCTCTACCCGGTATGATGCAGCACTTGATATGCGTATGGACCGACGACAGGTAATTACTGCTGCTGATATACTTAAAAACTTTTCGGAGCAACAGCTACATAAAATGTTTGAGAAATATGGTGAAGTGACCAATGCAAAAACATTAGCAAAAACAATTGTATCACAACGATTGGTAGCGCCTATTAGAACCATCAATCAGTTTAAAACTTCAGTCCACTTAGTAGTTAAAGGTAATCCTCAAAAATATTTTGCACAGGTTTTTCAAGCACTTCGTATTGAAGTAAATGATGAACTAGGCGCATTAAAAGAATTATTAGTACAAACAACAAGTATTTTAAAGCCAGGAGGAAGAGTTGTTATTATCACTTTTCATTCTTTAGAAGATAGGTTAGTGAAAAACTTTTTTCGGGATGGTACATTTGAAGATACAGCCATTGATGATATTTATGGTCATCGATTTATAAACCCTTTTAAAATGATAACAAAAAAACCAATTACAGCAAACGAAAGAGAAGCAAAAGAAAATACTAGATGTCGTAGTGCAAAATTGCGAATAGTAGAAATGAAGTAAAAAATTTAAAAAATAAGACAGATAATATTATCATGTTAAAAGAAGCAGAAATAAAAGAGCAGATAATAGCTGCTCAAAAGTTAGACTGGAAGAAAATTTTAAGTCACACTTGGGTGGTTAAAAATATTCCTTTCTTTTTATTTTTAACCTTGTTGGCTATTCTGTATATATATAACGGGCATTATGCCGACAAGCTGGTTTTAAAAATTAATACAACCGAAAAAAAAATTAAAGAACTTGAATACGAATACAAGACAATTAAAAGCGATGTTATTTTCAGAAGTAAAGCAAGCGAATTAATAAAGGCGGTAGCACCATTAGGATTAAAGGAATTAACTGCACCTCCAGTTTTATTAAGGGGAGATGAAATAAAAAAATAAAAAATACAGAATCCTTGGAAGTTAAAAAAGACATATTATGGCGAGTTTATCTCAGTTTTATTGGGATGGTTATTCTTGGAATTTTTGTAATTGGAAAAGCTTTTTATATACAACAGGTACAAGGTAATTTTTGGACAACCATGGATAGCAGTATGCATCTAAAATATAGACCTATTGAAGCTGAACGGGGTACAATTTATAGCGAAGATGGAAATATGTTAAGTACTTCGGTTCCCATATTTGATGTGTATGTAGATTTTGCAGCAGAAGGATTAATGGAAAACGACGGAAAAAGATTTAAAAGTCAGGTAGATACATTAAGTATTTGTCTTTCAAATCTATTTAAAGATAAAACACCCGAATTGTACCTGCATGAAATGAAGCTTGCATATAAAAATAAAGACAGGTACTATCCATTAAAAAAGAAAATATCATTTACGCAATATAAAGTTTTAAGAGATTTACCATTAGTAAAACTGGGTAAAAACAAAAGTGGCTTTCTTATGGAACCAAAAGATAAACGAATTAATCCTTATGGATTACTCGCCAATCGAACCATTGGTTTATCAAGGGATAATGCAAGTAATGTGGGTTTAGAGCAGCGGTATGATAGTTTACTTAAAGGAAAAACAGGACAGCAGTTGATAAGATATATGGCAGGGGCTTATATGCCTGTTGATGGTGGAGATGTGGTAGATCCAGAAAACGGTAAAGATATTATTTCAACCATTGATACTTATATACAAGATATTGCCGAATCGGCATTGATGCGAATGGTGGTTGGTAATAACTCAGAACATGGTACTGCCATTGTTATGGAAACAGCTACCGGAAAGATAAAGGCGATTGCAAATCTTGGAAAACAAAAAGATGGATCTTTTAACGAAGATCTGAATTATGGAATTGGTAAAGCAACTGAACCTGGTTCGGTATTTAAGCTGGCAACTTTAATGAGTTTATTGGACGATAAATATGTAACCAATAGTACAATTGTTAATTGCGAAGGGGGTAAAAAAACTTTTTATGGATTAACTATAAAAGATTCTCATGAGGGTACTTATGAAATTACAGTCAAAGATGCATTTGAAAGAAGTAGCAATGTTGCTTTTGCCAAATTGGCCGATCAATATTATCATAATCAGCCTTCAAAATTTATAAATCACTTACATAACTACAGATTAGATGCCATTACAGGAATTGATATAACTGCTGCTTCGGGTAAACCCACTATTAAAAATCCATCAAATCGAAGCTGGGCTAATACTACTATCCCTTATATGGCACATGGCTATGAGGAATTAGTTACCCCGCTGCATTTATTGATGCTATATAATGCGGTTGCTAATAATGGTAAAATGATGAAACCTTATTTAGTAAGTTCCATAAAACAATATGGCGTTGAAATAAAGGCTATTCAGCCAGTGGTATTGGTAGATAAAATTTGTACTGACGAAACCCTTGTTCAGCTTAAGGAATGCTTGCTCGCAGTAGTACAAGGAGAGCATGGTACAGCTAGAAAAATAAAAGACTCAACCTATTTGATTGCTGGTAAAACTGGTACGGCGGTATCTGCTTTAGATAATAAGGGATATAATAAAGGAAATAAAGTTTATCAAGCTTCATTTATTGGATACTTTCCGGCAGATGCCCCAAAGTATACTATAGCGGTGGTTATTCAAAATACTAAGGAATCCAAAAAATTTTATGGAGCAGATGTATCTGGGACTGTTTTTAAAGAAATTAGCGATAAAATTTACGGTAGTTATTTAAGTACTAAAAAATATATACCAGTAAATAAGCCAGATAGCAATCAGTATAATTATTTTGGAATGAAGAATGAATTGGGGTCAATTTTTACTACACTAAATCTGCCTTATGCCGACTCAGGTGTTTCTGGTTTTTGGAGATCAATGGAAATGAAAAATAATTCAGGAATTTTAAATGCACCACCTATTTCAATTTCAACATCCGGTTCTGTAACCCCTAATGTTATCGGAATGGGTTTAAAAGATGCCGTGTATTTATTAGAAAATATGGGACTAAAAGTGTCGTCTACTGGACGAGGCAAAGTAATGAATCAGTCGGTAAATGCAGGAACCCATTTTAAGAAAACTCAAAATATTACTTTAATACTTAATTGATACTGCAAGACATATTATATAAGGTTTCTATTTTATCCCTAATGGGTAATTCTAATTTAGAAGTAACTGGTTTGCAAATTAATTCAAAAAAAATACAACCTGGCAATTGCTTTATTGCATTAGAAGGAACTAATACTAATGGGCAAGAATATATTGAAAGTGCAATTGAAAATGGAGCGGTGGCAATTGTTTGTGAAAAGATACCATCTTTAATTAAAGATAATATTACTTATGTGCAGGTAGAAAATACTGCAGAAGCAGCTGGTTTTATGAGTCATAATTTTTTTAACGAGCCTTCGTTAAAATTAAAGCTAATTGGTGTTACGGGAACAAATGGTAAAACAACTATAGTAACATTATTATGGAAACTATTTACTGCTTTGGGAAATAAATGCGGCTTAATAAGCACAGTGCAAAATCAAATAGGCGAAAAAGTTATCATTACTACACATACTACACCAGATGCAATTACTATTAATTCGTTATTGAAGCAGATGGTTGATGATGGCTGTAAGTACGTATTTATGGAATGCAGTAGCCATGCCATACATCAAAGCAGAATAACAGGCCTACAATTTAACGGAGCTTTATTTAGCAATATTACACACGATCATCTTGATTATCATAAAACATTTGATGAATACATCAAGGTAAAAAAATCGTGGTTTGATAAATTGACTTTTACATCTTTTGCAATTAGTAATGCCGATGATAAAAGGGGTGCAATGATGCTACAGAATACCAATTCAAAAAAATATTTCTATAGCCTTAAAACTATTGCAGACTTTAAAGGAAAAATTCTTGATAATAGTCTTGAAGGTCTTCATATGATGGTGAATGACAAAGAGATTTATTTTCGGTTGATTGGAGAATTTAATGCGTATAATTTATTAGCAGTCTATGGTGCAGCTATTTGTCTTGGGGTGGATAAGGATATGGTGTTGCAGGTATTGAGCAGTTTGGATGGAGCAGAAGGAAGATTTGATTATATGGTAAGTAAAAAAGAAAAAATTAAAGCAATTATTGATTATGCACACACTCCCGATGCATTATTAAATGTATTGGCAACAATAAAAAATCTAAAGCAGGGGAACGAGCAAGTAATAACAGTTGTTGGTTGTGGCGGTGATAGGGATAAAACGAAACGGTCGATTATGGCAGAAGTAGCTTGTGAATATAGTGATAAAGTGATTTTCACTTCTGATAACCCACGTAATGAAGATCCTTATGAAATTTTAAAAGATATGCAAAGTGGGGTAAATGCAGTTACAAAAAAAAAAGTAATATCTATTGCAGATAGAAAAGAAGCGATTAAAACAGCAGTAAGCCTAGCTAAAAAAGATGATATTGTTTTAGTTGCAGGTAAAGGACATGAGAAGTATCAAGAAATAAAAGGAGTGAAGTATGATTTTGATGATAAGATGATTTTGAATGACATGTTTGAATTATTAGAGAAGTGACAAAGGTTAGCAGTAGGCATAAAAAAGTTGGTATTAGCTAAACTATAATCTGCAAACTGTAAACGAAAACTGAATTTATGTTATATCACATTTTTGATTGGCTTACAAAAGAAGGCTTCCGGTTTCCGGGCATTAATCTTTTTCAGTTTATCACTTTTAGGGTGTTATTGGCTATGATATTAAGTTTGATAATAACAACCGTGTATGGTAAAAAATTAATAAATTATTTACAAAAAAAACAATTAGGTGAATCTGTAAGGGATCTTGGATTAGCGGGCGAGAAAGAAAAAAAAGGGACACCAACCATGGGGGGGATAATTATTATCCTTGCTATTTTAATACCAACTATTTTATTAGCTAATCTTGATAAAGTTTATATACGGTTGATGTTGCTTTGCACCGTATGGTTAGGTGCTATTGGTTTTATTGATGATTACTTAAAAATAAGATCGAAAAGAATTACATTGGCTAAAGGGGCAACCTACAAAAAAAGTGATAGCGATGGTTTGGCAGGAAGATTTAAAATTTTTGGACAGGTGATGCTGGGTATAGTTGTAGGTGCTACACTTTATTTTACGCCAAGTGTGGTTGTGGAACGAGAAATATATACACCTAATGTTCAATTTGTAAAAGATTCAGTTTTACACCGGGGTGAAAAATTAATGAGTGATTCTTTTCATATTGTAAATTTGGATGGGAAGAAGCACACTTTTGCAAAAGTAAAGACACCAATTACCACAATCCCATTTGTAAAAAATCACGAATTTAATTATGCTAAACTTTTACCAGCCGCATGGGAAAGTTACGCATATGTCTTATATGTCATCATAGTAATAATTATTGTAACAGCGGTAAGTAATGGTGCAAATATTACTGATGGATTGGATGGCTTAGCAACTGGTGTTAGTGCCATCATTGGTATTTGTTTGGGAATATTTGCATATGTAAGTGGTAATATCAAATTTGCCGAATACCTCAATATTATGTATATCCCAAACATGGGGGAATTATCCATTTTTATCGCTGCATTTGTTGGTGCTTGTATTGGTTTTCTTTGGTACAATGCATTTCCTGCACAAATTTTTATGGGAGATACCGGTAGTTTAGCATTAGGAGGTATTATTGCTGCCTTAGCTATAATTATGCGCAAAGAATTATTAATACCTATTTTTTGCTTCGTTTTTTTAGTAGAGAATTTAAGCGTAATGATACAAGTGGGATATTTTAAATATACTAAGCGAAAATATGGCGAGGGACGGCGGGTGTTTTTAATGAGCCCGCTACATCATCATTATCAAAAGCTGGGGTATCATGAAAGTAAAATAGCAGTTCGTTTTTGGATTATAACTATATTAAGTGTGGCCTTAGCAATAGTAACGCTAAAGCTTAGATAGAAAAGTTTTGAAAAAGCAGACTAGCGATTTACAAATTGTAAATGCTACATTTTTCATACTAACTACTATTCTTTATGAAAAAAAAATAACTAAAAACCTAATCTGTAATATTCCATGCTGTTGAAAAACCATTTTTACTTTTTAAAGAAGTAAAAAACATAAAGAAAAAATGAAAAAAAGATTAGTCATACTAGGAGCAGGCGAGAGTGGAGTAGGCACAGCTTTGTTGGCAAAACAAAAAGGGTATGATGTATTTGTAAGTGATGACAATTTTATTAAAGATTATTACAGAGACGAACTTAAAGAAAATGAAATTGAATTTGAAGAAAATCAGCATACAGAAGAAAAAATATTAAATGCTGATGAAGTAATGAAGAGTCCTGGTATTCCAGAAAAAAATGAATTGATAAAAAATATAAGAGCAAAAGGGTTAAATGTGATTAGCGAAATTGAATTTGCTTATCGATATAAAGGTAATAGCAAAATTATTGCTATCACAGGTAGCAACGGAAAAACTACCACCACAGCATTAACCTATCATATTTGTAAAACAGCTGGTGCCAATTGCGCCATGGTCGGTAATATAGGTTATTCATTTGCAAAACAAGTGGCAGTGAAACCGCACGATTTATATATTGCCGAAATAAGTTCATTTCAGCTCGACGATATTAAAACATTTCAACCCGATGTAGCTGTACTTACTAATATTACCGAAGATCATCTAGATAGGTATGAGTACAAGTTTGAAAATTATATTAAAAGTAAGTTTCGGATTGTGATGAATCAACAGCAGCAGAATACTTTTATCTACAATCTAGATGATACAGTAACAGTAGAATCAATAAATAATTATTCTATTAAATCAATACTAGCCCCAATTACTATGAGTAAACAATTGCCTCAAGGAGCCTATTTGCAGAATGCAAAAATGCACTTAAAATGGAAAAATGAAGAGATGCAAATGAGTATTTCAGATTTTGCTATAAAGGGAAAGCATAATCAGTACAATAGTATGGCTGCAAGTTTAGCTGCTTCTGCTATTGATATCCGAAAGGAAAAAATAAGAGAGGCATTACAAACTTTTGAAAGTTTGGAACATAGAATGGAAACTGTTGCTACCATTAAAAATGTAGAATTTATAAATGATAGTAAAGCAACCAATGTTAATAGTACTTGGTATGCCTTAGAGAGTATGGAAAAACCGGTGATATTAATCCTGGGAGGGGTAGATAAAGGCAATGATTATTCTTTATTAATTGATATGGTGAAGGAAAAAGTTAAAGCAATTGTTTGCATGGGAATTGAGCACCGTAAAATTTATGAGGCATTTGGAGATATAGTGCCACTAATGGTTAATACTGATAATGCAAAGGATGCTGTTCAATCGGCATTTCATTTTGCAAGTAAAGGAGATGTTGTTTTATTAAGTCCTGCTTGTGCAAGCTTTGATTTATTTAAAAATTATGAAGACAGAGGTAATCAGTTTAAACATGCGGTGAAGCAATTGTAGGCATAATAGTTAAGCCGCATCTCACAAGAATTTAATAAAGTGAGGTTTGTTTTATAGAGCGAATAAAATAAAAATTAAAATGTCAGAACAAGTAAATATAAAAACATTTTTTACACCCAATATTAGTAATATGGGGGGTAATTTGGTTAGCAAAACTAAAGGCGATCGTGTAATTTGGGGAATTGTAATTATACTTACTTTAGTGAGCTTGCTTGTTGTTTATAGTAGTACTGGCTCGTTGGCATACAAGTACAGTCGAAGTACTGAAAGTTATTTATTTAAGCAATTTGGTTTTATCGTGCTAGGGGTTTTAATTATTTATTTTGCACACCGAGTTAATTACACTATTTATTCCCGGATTGCATCTACACTATTTATTGCTTCTATTGTGTTATTAATTTATACTTACTTTTTTGGCGAAACATTAAATGCAGGTACTCGTTGGATTAAGTTACCAGTCATTAATATGACTTTTCAAACATCTGACATGGCAAAGCTTGCCCTTTTTATGTACATGAGTCGTCAGTTAAGTCGTAAGCAAACAGTGATTAAAGAGTTTAAAAAAGGATTTCTACCTATTATTACCCCTGTTGTTATTATTTGTTTATTAATTGCTCCATCAAACTTATCTACTGCATTACTTATAGGAGGTACTAGCATACTTATAATGTTTATTGGCAGAGTAAATACAAAACATATTTTACTCACTATGGCTATTTTATCCATACCGGTATTTATTTTATTTACAGTGGCAATAAATACTTATGATAAAACTGAGCATCGTGCAAAAGATATCCCAGCAGTTTTTTCTGTTGGCAGAGTGCCTACTTGGATTGGTCGTATCCAAACATTTATGTACAGTAACAAAGAAGATGTAAATGAAAAACTATATCAAATAAATCAAGCAAAAATTGCTATCGCAAAAGGAAGTTGGTTTGGGCTTGGACCAGGAAATAGTCAGGCACGTAATTTCTTGCCACATTCATACAGTGATTTCATTTTTGCAATAATACTGGAAGAGTATGGTTTTTTTGGAGGAGCATTTATGGTATTTATTTATTTACTTTTTTTATATAGATGTATTCGATTGTATAGAAAATGCCCGTATGCATTTGGGGCATTTTTGGCATTAGCATTAAGTTTTATGTTGGTAATACAAGCAATAGCTAATATGGGAGTGAATGTAAATATTTTTCCCAATACCGGGGTAACCTTGCCGCTAGTAAGCATGGGGGGGAGTAGTTTTTTATTCACTTGCTTATCTATTGGTATTATTTTAAGTGTGGCCAGAAATGTGGAACAGTTGGAAGGAAAAGAACATGTAAATGAATAAGAGAATAATCATAGCGGGAGGAGGAACAGGAGGGCATATTTTTCCTGCAATTGCAATTGCTAATGCTATTTTAAAACAGGCGCCCGAAACTGAAATATTATTTGTTGGTGCTATCGGAAAAATGGAAATGGAAAAAATACCGCAGGCGGGATTTAAAATTAAAGGGTTAGATATAGTAGGATTTAATAGAAGTTCTTTGATAAAAAACATTGGGTTACCCATTAAACTGATAAAAAGTTTTTTTAAGATACGTCAAATTTTTATAGTATTTAAACCAACAGCAGTAATTGGTGTAGGCGGCTATTCAAGTTTTCCTGTTTTAAAGCTCGCGCAGGTAAAAGGAATTCCCACTTTTATTCATGAGAGTAATTCATTTGCAGGAAAAACAAATATTATGCTTGGAAAAAAAGCTACATCTATTTTTGTTGCAAGTGATGAAATGAATATTTTTTTTCCTGAAGATAAAATCATGATAACTGGAAATCCGGTGAGATCAAGTATTTTAAATAGTAATGTAAGTAGAGAAGAAGGGATACAATTTTTTAAACTAGATCCAAAAAAAATAACCGTGTTGTGCATTGGAGGTAGTCTTGGAGCTAAAGCTATTAATGAAGCATTGGATAAAGATATTGAATTATTTGAACAAAATAATCTTCAACTGATTTGGCAAACTGGCAAACCCTATTTAACTAAAGCTAAAGCAAAGGCAAATGGGAAAATTAATATTTTGGTAAATGATTTTATTAATCAAATGGAATATGCTTATGCAGCTGCCGATTTAGTAATAAGCAGAAGTGGGGCTATGGCCATTGCTGAATTATGTGTGATGAAGAAAGCGGTTGTGTTTGTACCTTTTCCACATGCAGCAGAAGATCATCAAACAGTCAATGCTAAAAATTTAGTTAATAAAAATGCTGGCATATTAATAAAAGATAATGAAGCATTAGCCTTACTCGTACCAGCTGTTATTGCATTATCTAAGGATGATAATAAACGGCAAGAGCTAAAAAATAATATTTTTAAATTAGCTATAACTAATGCTGATGAAATAATTGCAACAGAAATATTGAAAAATAGGTAATGATAGATTATAAGAACATAAAAAGAATATATTTTTTAGGAATTGGAGGTATTGGTATGAGTGCATTGGCTAGGTATTTTAAATCTATGGGAGTTCTAGTGAGTGGATATGATAAAATAGAAACAGTTTTTACAAAGCAGCTAGAAGAAGAGGGGATAGTTATTCATTATGAAGATAATGTTGAATTCATTGACAAAGAGGCATCGTTGGTGGTGTATACACCCGCTATACCTGAAGCGAATAAAGAACTGAATTATTTTTTACAAAATAATTATAAATTGTTAAAAAGGAGTGACGTGCTTGGAGCTATTACAAACAGTTCATACAATATATGTATTGCGGGTACACATGGTAAAACAACTACCAGTACAATGGTGGCACATATTCTTAGGCATAGTGACTATGGTTGTAATGCGTTTTTGGGCGGAATTTCAGTTAATTATAATTCTAATTTTTGGCATCAAGTCCCTGGGGGAAGCAGTAAAAAAAATGTAAGTGTAGTAGAAGCTGATGAGTATGATAGAAGTTTTTTGAAATTAAGTCCTGATGTTGCTATTATCAGTTCGATGGATCCAGACCACTTAGATATTTATGGTACTGTCGAACAGATGGAACAAGCTTTTATCGATTTTTCTGCAAGGATTAAAACAGGCGGATTATTGCTGAGTAAATACGGGCTTAAAAGAACAGAAGAATTAGAAGTACATGAGCACCAGACCTATCATTTAAACAATAAAAATGCAAATATTTATGGGTCTAATATACAAATGATTAATGGCAGTTATCAGTTTGATGTAGTAATGCAATATTGGAGTATAACAGATATAGTTTTAAAAATGGGAGGGCTGCACAATATTGAAAATATGATTGCAGCAATTTCAGTAGCACGTTATCTTGGAATAGATAATAATAAAATAAGAAATGCAGTTGCAGCATTTAAGGGTGTAAAAAGAAGGTTTGAGTATATCGTGCAGCGTGATAAATTAATAATGGTGGATGATTATGCACATCATCCAGAAGAATTAAGAGCATTATTATTAGGGGCCAAAAATTTGTTTCCTAATAAAAAATGTGTTGTGATTTTTCAACCACATCTTTATAGTAGAACTAGAGATTTTGTAGATGGCTTTGCTGAAAGTTTGAGTTTGGCTGATGAGGTTATTTTACTTCCTATTTATCCGGCAAGAGAGCTACCAATTAAAAATATAAGTAGTGAAATTATTTTAAATAAAATAAAAAATAAAAATAAGTGTGTGATGTTAAAAGAAAATTTATTAAAATATATAACCTCTTATTCTATATCTTCTTTTGGAGTAAACAAAGATGGGTTATTATTAATTACAGCGGGTGCAGGTGATATTGACGCATTGGTAGAGCCGATTAAAAATATAATAAATAAGAAAATTGAAATCTAACATACGATATAGTATTAAAAATATAATGTTGGCAACTCTCTGGGTTACTATGGGTGGAGCTACTATTTTTTTATTAATTGCAGCAATTAAAAGTAAAGGAACTCATCGTTGCAAAGGAGTTGAAATTAACATACATGGTGTAAGTAACAATTTTTTTGTTGATAAAAAAGATATTCTTAATTCTATTACAGCCATGGAAAAAATAAATCCAGTAGGCAAAAATATTGGTTCTTTTAATTTAAAAATATTGGAGAATGAACTTAAAAAAGATGTTTGGATAAAATCAGCAGAACTGTTCTTTGATAATAATGAAATATTGCAGGTTACCGTACAAGAAAGGGAACCAATTGCAAGAGTATTTACCTTAACTGGTAATAGCTTTTATATTGATATTGAATTATCAATACTACCGTTGAGTGAAAAGTTTTCTGCTAGATTGCCGGTGTTTAGCAATTTCCCTTCAGATAAAAAACTTTTTGCAAAAGCTGATAGTAATTTACTGATTGGGATTAAAAAAATTAGTCTCGCTATTCAAAATGATACATTCTGTATGGCTATGATTGAACAGATTGATATTACAACGCAGTACTCTTTTGAGATGATTCCTAAAATTGGCAATCAGTTAATTGTTTTTGGCGATGCTACAGATGTAGAAACTAAACTTAATAAACTTAAAATGTTTTATAAAGAGGTTATGACAAAATCAGGATGGAATACTTATCGAGTTATTAATGTACAATATCAAAATCAGGTAGTAGCAAAAAGAAAAGGAGCCGAAGATGTAATAGCAGATTCATTAAGAGCATTTCAGATTATGCAATTGCTTGCCGAAAGGGCACAAAAATTAGCAAATGATTCAATACAAATGATTCAACAAGATAATGATCGTAATACCGTACATAGTAATATGATACTTCAATCGATACAACGGGACGAAAATAACGACTTGTCTGGTACAGATGAAATTTCTAATGAACCGAAAAAAATTATTCAACAGAAACAAGATATCATAAAAAAAGAAGTAAAATCAATTTCAAATCCGGTACAAAAATTAGTCTCGGAAAAGAATAAAATAAAATAATTAAAATATCTGATAAAAAAATAAGTATTAAAAAAAATTGCCTAACTAATAAACAAACACAAAATATACAATTATGAATCAGGAACAACCCATCATCGTAGGACTGGATATTGGCACAACAAAAATTGCTGCCATTGCCGGACGAAAAAATGAATTTGGCAAACTGGAAATACTTGGCTTTGGCCGTGCCAATAGTAATGGAGTTAAACACGGCATGGTTTTGAATATCGACCAAACGATTAAAGCCATTGAGCAGGCCTTAAAAAATTGTTATGATTCAAACCCTAATCTAGAAATTAGAGAAGTGTATGTGGGTATTGCGGGTCATCATATAAAAAGTTTGCAAACCCGTGGTGATATTGTACGCCAAAGTATTGAGGAAGAAATAAGACAAGAAGAGATAGATAGACTGGTTGCAGATCAATATAGAACCTATATTCCTGCAGGAGATCAAATTATTGATGTGATTCCACAAGAATTTACTGTAGATAATTTTCAAAATATACCAAATCCAATTGGTTATAGTGGTGTAAAAGTGGGTGCAAATTTTCATATTATTACAGGTGATAAAAATGCGATTAGAAACATTAATCGCAGTGTTGATAAAGCAGGGTTAATAACAAAAGATTTAGTTCTGCAGCCGTTAGCTTCTGCAGCAGCAGTTATGTGTGATCAGGATTTGGAAGCCGGTGTTGCTATTGTTGATATAGGGGGAGGAACAACCGATCTAGCAGTTTTTTATGAGGGCATTTTAAAACATACTGCTGTTATTCCTTTTGGTGGGGAGAACATTACTGACGATATTAAGAATGGATTAGGTGTTTTAAAAACACACGCCGAGCAAATGAAAATTCAGTTTGGTAGTGCATTAAGCGACGAAACAAAAGGAAATACATTTATTACTATACCAGGGTTACGCGGAATGCCACAAAAAGAAATTTCAGTTAAAAATTTAGCTAGTATAATCCAGGCTCGTATGAGCGAGATTATGGATTTTGTAACCTATCATTTAAAACAAGTAGGTTTAGATACTAGGATGCTGAATGGTGGTGTAATACTTACTGGCGGTGGATCTCAACTGAAACACTTAATTCAGTTAACCGAATATGTTACTGGGTTAAATGCAAGAATTGGTTATCCTAATGAACATTTATCTGGCGGGCATATAGAAGAACTTGCTAAGCCAATGTATAGTACTTGTATTGGTTTAATATTGAAAGGATATAATGACTACGAAAATAAAAACAAACAATTTGAAGGACAATTTAAAAAAATAGAAATACCTGAGTCCTTACAACATCCGCCTACTGGTGAACCATTAGAAGGGGTAGAAGAAAATGAGATGGTAAAAATTAAACAACGTAAATCATTAAAAAACTTTATGGACGGGTTTAAGAATGGTTTAATTGATTTGTTTAAAGAAGAGGAGGATGCAAAATTGTAATCGCTTAAATTATCAAGTAATTTTTTTAAAAAAAAATAGAAGCACTTATTAGAAAATATATTTAAATTATCTTATTAACCCATAATTAAAACGGCAGTATTTTTTAACTAACAAAATTAAGTACTGTTTAAATTCTAACTGCTCTGTAAATTTTCGTTAAAGGGGAGATTTATAGAGACTAAAACAATTTACTATGATTCATTTTGACTTGCCTAAAGATCAATCCTCCATCATTAAAGTAATTGGTGTAGGTGGTGGTGGAAGCAATGCGGTAAACCACATGTTTTCGCAAAATATTGAAGGTGTAAATTTTATTATCTGTAATACAGATGCACAGGCGATTGCACAAAGTAAAGTGCCTAATAAAATTCAACTTGGTCCGCATTTAACACAAGGTCTTGGTGCTGGTGCTAACCCCGAAATTGGCCGGCAGGCTACTGAAGAGAGCTTAGAGGAAATTAAACGAATATTAGAAGTGAATACCAAAATGGCATTCATAACTGCGGGTATGGGTGGTGGTACCGGCACGGGTGGAGCTCCAATACTTGCAAAAATTTGCAAAGATTTAGGTATACTAACCGTTGGTATTGTTACCACTCCATTTGCTTACGAAGGTAAAAAAAGAATTGCCCAAGCAGAAGAAGGTGTAATGCTTTTAAAAAATCATGTGGATACATTATTGGTTATTAGCAATGATAAACTGCGTCATCAATTTGGCAATTTAAAAATGAAAGAAGCATTTGCAAAAGCAGATAACGTTTTGGCAACTGCAGCAAAGTGTATAACAGATGTAATTAATAGTACAGGTCAAATTAATGTAGATTTTGCAGATGTATGTACCGTGATGAGTAAAGGAGGTGTAGCTATTTTAGGTAGTGCTGCAGAAGAAGGTGAAGACAGGGCACAAATGGCTATAGAACATGCCATTAATTCTCCCTTACTTAATGATAATGATATACGTGGAGCAAAATGGATTTTGATTAACATAAATTCTGCTGATGGGGAACATGAGTTTACCATGGATGAAGTGGAGATTATTCAAAATTATTTATTAAGTCAGGCTGGCGATGATACTGATGTAATACTTGGATTGGGTTATGATAACAGTTTAGGCGCTAAAATTGGTATTACTTTAATAGCTACAGGTTTTGAGCATAAAGATCCTTTTGTACGCAAGCCTGAAATAAAAGTAGAAAAAAATGATGAGAAAATAGTAATGCTTCTGGAGATGCCTTTAAAAGATACAAACATAACTAATCAAGGATTACAGCGCACGGAACAGACTGAAAAGAAAACACATCAACCCGTTTTTGAATTTGATATAAGTAATGATGATGATGATATCGCTGAAATTACAGAACAGCCCGCTATAGTAGTACATGAAGACCAACTGCTACCAACTTTAAAAGAAACGTTAGAAGAAATATCTGAAGAAGTGGGAGTGCTTGGTAAAATTACTAGAGATAAATTGGATGCAACTTCCTTATTTTTTGAAATATCTTCATCCACAGATCAAACACCAGTAATAGAATTTGATATTCCACAAATGGAAGTGTCAGTTGAAAAATTATCATCTAAATCTAAAATTAAAGAAGAAAATATTCTAGTTAATAAAAACATTACCACCGTCCCCTCGTCTGGAGGGTATCTGGCTAAACCTTCACAAATTTATGCTGAAGAGCAGCCAAAACCTGAATGCAATTCGATTGATCAGCTACTCCCGTTGCAGGAGATGAATCAGGAAGACGAACCTGTGATTGAAATGCAACTGGTAGTTAAATCTTATCAAGCGGTGGAGGAAGAGCAACATATAAAAATAACCCAACCCATCATGATTTCTGATGTTGAGGAACCTGCTATGCAGGACGAAGCAGCGGATCTTAGGCGCAGGGCGATCGATCGAATTGCAAAACTACGTAACTTGTCGTTCAACATTAACGTAGCCGATCCTAATAATGAGTTTGAAACGGTACCTGCTTACCTTCGCCGCAATATGGAATTACATAATTCCATCGCCGATGTAGAAAGTTTTTACAGCAATTACACAGTAAAAGCAGATGAAAATAATCAAACATCAATTAGCACTATCAATAGCTTTATGGAAGGCAAAAGGCCTGATTAAAATAATGACATCAAAGCAGTTTTGGGCTGGTATTTAACTTTGTTTGTCTTTGATATCTTTTATAATAAATAGCTTCCAACTTTTTTGGGAGCTATTTATTATAAAAGAGTACTATTTTTTTGTACTGTCAGGCTTACTATTTAATGGTACACCAACAGCTATATCACAACGATGGTTTGGCTCTCCATGTGGAGGGTTCATGCCTGGTTCAGTTTTTTGTGTATTTGGAATCTCTGTCATTGTTGTTTGCGGCAGCTGTGTACTAACTGATGCTGGTTGCACATTTGTAGGTACTGGCTTGCTATTTAATGGTGCTCCAACAGCTATATCGCAACGATGGCTGGGCTGTCCATGTGGAGGATTCATACCCGGCGCAGTAGTTGTTTGTGTTGTTTTTTGAGGAGAAGAAACAGCAACATTATTTTGCGAATTAATATTTATTGGAGTTGTTCTAGGAGTCGTGTTTATGTCATCAGGCACTGTGTTTGTCGGCAACGTATTATTGTTTTGTGGCGCTGTATTTGATATAGCTGGTTGAACAGTTTTATTTTCTGATCCCACAGGAATAATTGATTTATCGATATAATCATTATTATCAGATCCTGCACAAGATATTAAAGTGGTGGCTGTTAATAAAGCCACCACTGTAAATAATTTTAATTTCATGACGCTTATTTTAGGTAGCTGCAATTTAGGCCTATTTGAGGGAAATACAAATTGAGTATAATTTTTTTTGAAGATTTGCTTATTCATAATTCAAGTTACGTTTTTTTATTTTTTATAACAAGTAATAAAACAAAAACCGACGACAAACTTGTCGGGATTTAAATCACATTTAGATTTCTTAAAAGCGTAAGCAACGCTTTGCTTAACCCTCAAAATACTTATGAAAATATGGAATTGTTTCAATGCCTTTATAAAAATTAGCGAGGTCAAATTTTTCATTAGGGCTGTGCAGATTATCGCTGTCTAATCCAAAGCCCATCAATACTACTTTTACACCCAGTTCTTTTTCAAACAAAGAGCAAATAGGTATGCTGCCACCACCGCGTACTGGTATGGGCACTTTTCCAAAGCAAGTTTCTATTGCTTTAGCTGCAGCCTGATAAGCACTAGTGTTAATAGGAGTTAGGTAAGGCTCACCACCATGATGAAGTGTTGCTTTTACTGTAACATAAGGGGGCGCAATTTTTTGTAAATGATTAATTAACATTTCGGTTATTTTACCGCTGCTCTGGTTGGGTACTAGCCTTGCAGATATTTTTGCAAATGCTTTTGATGGCAAAACAGTTTTTGCACCTTCGCCAGTATAACCACCCCAAATTCCGTTTAGTTCAATTGTAGGTCGAATACCTGTTCTTTCATTAGTACTATAATCGCGCTCTCCCCATAATTCTTTTATACCCAAATCATCTTTATAGTCCTGTTCATTAAAGGGAGCCGCGGCCATTAGTTTTCTTTCTGCATCAGATGAAATAATTACCTCATCATAAAAACCGGGGATGTTAATATGATTATTCTCATCGTGTAAGGAAGCAATCATTTTTGCCAATATAGTAATAGGATTAGCAACTGCACCACCATAAACACCACTATGCAAATCGCGGTTAGGGCCAGTTACTTCTACCTCAATATAACTTAAGCCACGAAGTCCAATATCCAAACTTGGCGTGTCTAAACTAATCATAGCGCTATCACTAATAAGTACACAATTTGCTTTTAATAATTCTTTGTTGGCAATAACAAATTTAGCTAGGTTAGTTGAGCCAACCTCTTCTTCTCCCTCTATACAAAATTTAATGTTATTTTCAAGTGTGTTGGTTTGTATTAATGTTTCTAATGCTTTTATGTGCATATACATTTGACCTTTGTCATCGCAACTGCCACGTGCAAAAATTTTACCATCAATTATTACGGGTTCAAATGGGCCACTTTTCCAAAGTTCTAAAGGCTCGGCTGGCTGTACATCGTAATGGCCATAGACCAATACCGTTGGTTTGCTGGGGTTAACTATTTTTTCGGCATACACAACAGGGTGACCAGCTGTTGCAAAAATTTCAGCCTTATCAACACCTGCTTCTATCAGGCGTTGCTTTACAGCTTCAGCACAAGCAATCATATCGGGCTTATGTTCGGCTTTTGCACTTACACTGGGTATCCGCAACAGCTCGAGTAACTCGTTTAAAAAACGCTCCTTATTTTTTTCCTGGTAATCTTTCCAAACTTGCATAGTATTTATTATTTGTATGTGAAATATAATTAATTTAGGATGCTAAATTAAGCCATTTAGCTTGCATAAACAGTATGTTAAAAAAAGATAAAAAATAATAGAAATTAGTTCCATTTTTTGCAGGTTGGTATACTCATTAATATATTTACGTTAGATTAGTTGTCAATTTATCAGCCTTTGTTTTTTCCGAATTGCACTTAATCCTGTCTAATGTAAAGGCTGAGTCTATTATAGAAATTAATGTAAGAAAATTATATTGCAGATTCTTTTTTGTAAAAAAGAAATCAAGTTACAAAGATGTAGAAAACGAGTTTTTTTTATGCGTATAAAAGATTATTATGCTATTTTATGCTAAGCCAATACCATTAAGACTGTAAGCAGGTATAGTAGAACAATTAAAGCTAGTATCCATTTTATTACTAATACAAAAATGGTACAAAATATTATTCTTAAAGAACCTAGATTATAAAGTGTAAATAATATGCCTATGTTTTCAAATATGTCTAAATTATCTATCCATAAAGCTGCTTTAGCAAATAAATTACCCCTTTTAATTAAGGTTTTTTTTATTCATATAAATAGTTGTTGACTATATTTTAAAGTCACCCATTCTTTGTTGTACATAATCCCAATTTACCACATCCCACCAATTTTGAATATAATCAGCCCTTTTGTTTTGATATTTTAAATAGTACGCATGCTCCCAAACATCCAACGCTAGTAAGGGAAATCCTTTTTTATCCGAAACATCCATTAATGGATTATCCTGATTAGGGGTAGAACTTATCTGTAGTTTTTTATTACCATCAATATATAACCAAGCCCAGCCACTACCAAAACGATTTTTACCTGTATCTGAAAATTTTTTTTTAAAATCTTCAAAACTACCAAAGGCCAAGTTAATAGCAGCTTGTATATCACCTGTTGGTAAGTTATTTACTTGTTTAGCGCGCATACATTTCCAAAACATTTCATGGTTGTAATGACCACCACCATTATTACGCATTTTAGGCGAATATTTCGAGATGTTGCACAATAGAGGTTCTAACCCTAGAGCAATATTTACCCCTTCTGCCGTAGCAGCTTCTTTTGCATTTTTAGAATAAGCAGCAGCGTGTTTGCTGTAATGAATTTCCATTGTCATGGCATCTATTATGTTTTCCAAACCATCATAGGTATAAGGAAGTGCTTGCTGATCAAAACCAGTATTAAATTTTGAGGATATATAATTTTCTTTTCTAGTAAATGATTGCAATAAGGGAGCGGCTATACTTAAACTAGCTCCAATGGCTAAACTTCCTTTTACTGTTTTTGAAATAAATGATCTTCGGGTATTTTTTTTTTGTATAGCCATAATAATTATTTTAAGACACTATTTTTTTAAATCTATTTTTTACATATTTAAATGCACGATTATAATATTCTTTATTAAATAATTGTGAATCGTGCATGGCTTTATAGGTAAGAAAAATACCAACTGGGGTTAGTACTAATACCGCTAACCACATACCAAAAAATGGTGACATTATCTCCTCCTTTACAAATTTTTCGCCAAACATATTTAGCAAATGAAACATTAAAAAGAAAATTATAGCAACAACCAAAGGCATACCCAAACCACCTTTACGAATTATAGAACCTAACGGAGCTCCTATAAAAAATAAAACAAAACATGCCATAGCTAAAGAAAACTTACGGTGCCATTCAATTTTATGGAACTTAATTTCTGATTTACGATTTTCAATTTCATTGCCAGTATCCAGGATATTATATTTTAAATTACTTGCTATGGTTATGGCAGATTCTACAACCCTAAAACGTGCCGAGTCTGGCAAAATAGAATCGAATTTGTCGTACTTAAAATTTATTACTGCTAATTTTTTTTGGGAACTGATTTGCTTCGCTGTATATGGTAGGCTCATGTCCATAGTTCTATTCATTCGTACCATAATACTATCATTTAGTTTATCTAGCGAATCTAGCGAATAGTTAATTTGACCAGCACTTAACATTTTAAAATTATTACGGTAAATACTATCGTCGGTCGTTTGTTTTTGTAAAGAACTTAAATCAAAAAGTTTTTTAAAAGAGCTAAAACTAAGCCGAATAAATTCTGTAGTGGAATCATAACTGTTTCCGTTTTCTTGATAGCGAGTTCCATTTTTAAGATTAAATTCTAAAAATCTTTTATCTGCAGATACCGTCATTACACCCGTTTCAGCTATAATGCAATTATTTTGAAGTGGGTTGGTTTGTTCGTAAATTAAAACATCGTGTATGGTTTTTCCATCAGTATCTTTTTTTCCGGCTTTAATAGCGTAGTTAGGAATATAGGTAAAAAACACACCCTCTTTTAAATCAAAAGCGGGCTTCTTATAATAAATATCATTATAAAGGGCAACAAATTTTAAATTAGCATAGGGTATTACATAATTGCCAAAAATAAATGTGATGCCGCTTAATAAAATCGCCAACCATATTAATGGGCGCATAAATCGCAATAAAGAAATACCCGATGATTTTATAGCGACCAACTCAAAATGTTCACCCATATTGCCAAAAGTCATGATAGATGAAATAAGAATAGCAATTGGCATGGCTAATGTAAGCATAGACGCACTTACATACCATAAAAACTTACCAATGGTAATAAAGTCTAAACCCTTGCCTACTAAGTCATCTAGGTATTTCCAAAGGCCTTGCATCATGAGTACGAAAAAAGCAATAAAGAACGTTATAATAAACGGTCCGATAAAAGATTTAAGAATAAGTTTATCTAATTTCTTTATCATGAAAAAAAAAATCTAATGAAAATTAATTGTAGTAATTTACTGTTCTATGTACAATGATTCAAAATTAATGCTTTCTGCTGAGGAACAGCAAATGGTAAATAATACGAATTGGATTTTAACGAAACGTATTATAATTGACAAAGTCGGTCTCTTATTCGGCTCTTTAGCAGATTCACAAAAATTAATTATTGAACAACAGGCAGATTGGCTAAACCCAGAAATTGTAAATTCTACACTAAAGCTTCTAAAAGGCGAAAACTACCTAAAACTTCCATATGTGTTGTTAGACTATCCAAGGTTTTTTGAAATTGAGAATATTTTTGCAGTAAGAACCATGTTTTGGTGGGGTAATTTTTTCAGTATTACTTTGCATTTATCTGGTAGCTATAAGCAGATGTTTCAAAAAAAAATCATTGAAAGATTAAGTTTAAGTAAGCAAAATTTTTTTATCTGTATCCATGATAGCGAGTGGCAGCATCATTTTGGTTCGGATAATTATATTCTTGTAAAACAATTGTCTGATAATAATGTACAGAATAATATTTATAATAAACAATTTATTAAGCTAGCTATTAAATTTCCTTTGCATCCATGGAATAGCATACCTACATTACTTAATGAAGCATTTGATGAAATAATAAATCTGTTGAAGACTTAGCTACCGAGGCGATGAAATAATTCTTTTACCTGGTATTGCCATAATTGGCTCTGATCCTTAATTTCCTTTTTTTCGGCAAAGTCACTGATAATTAAAATAGTTTGATTGGTAACTTCAGATTTATCAATACGCCATTCAAAATATTCATCTTTAGTCATATAATCCCACCGAAAACGAACAAACTTGTCTTGTTCGCTGTCTATTAATTTTGCTTTCTCTTCAACTCCATTCCAAGAAAAACTAAATTGATCCTCTTTTTCATCAATTTTATCTGCAAACCATTCTTGTAATCCAGTTGGGGTTCTTAAAAAATCATATAAAATAGCTGGAGAACATCTAACAGGATATTCTAATGTATATAAAACTTTCTTACTCATTTTTTTATTTTAAAAAATCATTGATTTGTTGCAATAATAACAAATTAAACCAAAGCACAAATTATTTATTTATCTTTTTTGTTTTACTTATCAAAAAAAATAGCAAACACAATTGATAAATACCTGATAAAATGACTGTATTATACATTTTTATTTTAATAATATGATATATTTAACATAAATTTTAGTACTAAAATCTGCCATTTTTAACAAATTGGCAACTTAATTCTTTTTAGCAAATTATTAAATCTTCTGTATTTGGTTATGCGTAAATTAAAAATATTTAACACAAACGCTATCTATATAAGCCAACGTTTAGAAAAACAATTGTAAGAAGATAGGGAAACTTCAATTAATTAGGCCGATAATTTTACTTATCCTTGTCTTTTACCATAAAACCCATTTCTTTTTAGCCTCTGTAAATCAATTGTTTTAATCTTTAATTTTACCCGAAATTTGCACAATAATAAATTATTGAACATGTTGATTGAAATAAAAGTTCCTACTATTGGTGAAAGTATTACTGAAGTTTCCCTTGTTAAGTGGTATAAACACAATGGCGACTGGGTTAATAGAGATGAAGTGATTGCTGAATTAGAAAGCGAAAAAGCCAGTTTTGAGCTAAATGCAGAAGAGTCAGGAGTTATTAATATAATTGCCAATGAAGGTGATACCCTTCATATTGACGATGTTGTTTGTACTATTAACACAGATGCAGCTCCCCAAATACCCAAGGATGTATTTAATATAGATTATAATAAAACGATATCACAGCCCCAAAATGATAATTCATCTAGTCAAATGCTACCTAAGATGCAGCCAACGCACACTGCTGATATTAAAGCCACGCCTGTTGCAGCAGCAATAATTGCAGATAAAAAACTTGATGTACTAGGAGTTACCGCTTCTGGTATTAATGGAAAAATAGTGAAACAAGATGTTATGGACGTACTTAATAACCCTGGTAGAAAAATAGGGACCTTTTTATTTGAAAGAAATGACCGCAAACAAAAAATAAGCAACCTGCGTAAAACAATTAGTAGACGCTTGGTGGAAGCAAAAAATACAACTGCTATGCTTACTACTTTTAATGAAGTAGATATGAGCGCCATTATGGAAATTAGAAAAAAGTTTAAGGATAAATTTAAAGAATTGCATGGCGTTAATCTTGGCTTTATGAGTTTCTTTACCAAGGCCTGCACCTATGCCTTAATGGAATGGCCTTCAATAAATGCTTATATAGATGGGGAAAATATTATTTATCACGATTTTTGCGATATCTCTATTGCAGTAAGTGCGCCTAAAGGATTGGTGGTGCCCGTAATACGAAATGCCGAAAGTTTAAGCATGGCAGGCATTGAAGCTGCCGTATTTCAGCTAGCAACTAAGGCAAAAGATAATAAATTAACAATTGAAGAAATGACAGGAGGAACTTTTACTATCACTAATGGAGGCATTTTTGGCTCCATGATGAGTACCCCAATAATTAATATTCCTCAATCGGCCATTTTAGGTATGCATAATATTATGGAACGCCCTATGGCTGTTAACGGACAAGTAGTGATTAAGCCAATGATGTACCTAGCATTAAGCTATGATCATCGAATTATTGATGGTAGAGAATCTGTTGGTTTTTTAGTTAGGGTAAAAGAATTTTTGGAAAATCCAGAATTGATGCTATTTGGAAAAGACCCCGTAAAATCACTGTTAGAACTGTAAAATTAGGTTGATTAATTTTACAATCTGCATTAACAACTACAGGCTTTATTTTTGTTTTTATGCGCTATCACTCTTATTTAAACTCTGCAAAAACAATAATTGAAACTTATAAGGGAGAATTACCCCTTGCCATTTTTATAAAGAAATATTTTGGAGCTAATAAAAAATATGGTGGGCGCGATAGAAAACAAATTGCAACACTCTGTTATAATTTTTATCGTCTAGGAAAAGCGGTGCCTCAATTACCTGTTGAAGAAAAAATAATTGCTGCGGCATTTTTAGGCGGGCAGTTAAATAATGATTTTTTAAATTTTCATAAACCAGAGTGGAATGAAATAGTTACAAAATCAATTTCAGAAAAAATAATAATATTATGTTTTATTTTTCAGCAAATTTTCCCATGGCAGAGCGAATTAAGTGCTGGCGTTGATTTTGAACTTTTTTGTAATTCATTTTTTATTCAACCCGATTTGTTTTTACGAATAAGGCCTGGTAAAAAAGGCAAGGTTATAAAAAAAATACAAGAGACAGATATACTTTTTGAAATGTTAACTCATGATTGTATTGCACTTCCAAATTCTACTAAACTAGATACCCTGCTCGAAATAGATAAGGACGTAATTATTCAGGACTTCAATTCGCAGCAGGTACTCAATTATCTAAAAGATACAGTAATAAATATCCAGCATACACTTTCCATTTGGGATTGCTGTGCTGCTAGTGGTGGCAAATCAATTTTAGCCTACGATATTTTAAACGGGCAAATAGAATTAATGGTTTCTGATATTAGACAAAGCATTTTAGCTAATCTTGCAAAAAGATTTGACACTGCTGGTATTAAAAATTATACATCTTTTGTTACAGATTTATCTATTAATCTTGCCCAAGATGAAGTGCATACTCAATTGCCCATTGTTGATTTTCAATTAATTATATGCGATGCACCTTGTACTGGTAGCGGAACCTGGAGCCGAACACCAGAACAGTTATATTATTTTAAACAGAAAACAATTGATATTTATGCAGAGATGCAAAAAAAAATTATTTCAAACGTAATTCCAAAATTGCAAAAAAATGGCGAACTCATTTATATTACCTGTTCTGTTTTTAAAAAAGAAAATGAAAACATCGTAGACTTCATCAAAGAGAAATTTGGTCTACAATTATTGCAGATGGAATTATTAAAAGGGTATACTAAAAAAGCAGACACTATGTTTATTGCAATTTTTAAGAAGAATTAATTTTTATTGATGCATTATTTTTTTTACTACTTCTTTTTTGTCATTTAAAAGCACGGTTACAAAATAAATGCCAGCACTCATTTTTTTCATAGAAATGCTGTAGGTGTTATGGCCAACAGCCTGTTGCTTGCTTAAGCTATAAACAATTTGTCCCGCTGAATTATGTATTAGAATATCTACTTTTATAGCTAGAGCTCTAACTACCAAGACCGAAAGATTATCTTTAACAGGATTTGGCTTAACAGTAATTTGTTCAGGTAGCGCAAAAATACATATTTGCTGATCGTTGGTAATGGTTGCTAGTGCCGTATCAACACATGCAAAATTGTTTGTAGCAATTAATTGGTAAACACCTGCGGCAGAAATAGCGGCTGGGTTTATAACGGCTGTGCCTCCAATCTTCCAAGATGTAGTTAATCCTGTTGTGGTGAATATAGTATTTAAATTAAATAGGCTATCTCTACATTTTACAAATGTCCGATCGACACCTAAATTAGGACTAGGATTGATAATCACATTTACGGTAGCAGTATCAGCACAACCACTATTATTAATCGCTATTAATTGATAAAGTCCTGAATTAGTAATAGCTAAGGGATTTGTAACGGTATTACCACCCAATGTCCAGTTTGTAGTTAACCCTGTTGCAATAAATTGCGTAGTAAGATTAATTGCATAGCCACTACAAATACTTGCAGATTTATCTGCTCCTAAATTTGGTCTTGGTGTAAAATTAATCGTAATTGAATCCAAATAAAAACTGGTATCAGCTGCAATATTCATTTTAAAACGATACTTAATACCCGTTGTTGGAAAACTACGAAGATCATCAGGATAAGAAAAATTGCGAGATACAAATGCGCCAGCAGATGTTTGGGTGTTAATAGTTGTATAACCAGCATCAGCCGGTAATTTTCTTTCTACTACAATACTGATAACCGAGTCTGTTTTGGCTGTCCATTGTAAGTTAACACTGCAATTAGTTACAGTTGATTGTTGTATATATAATTGTTTTATTAAACGAACAAAGGCCTTTTTCATATCCGGTATTCCATATCCCACTCTATTATCTGGATTGGCGGCTCTTGTGGCCGATTGTTGCATTGCACTAATAATGCCCATATTATTAATTTCTGGAAAAGCCTGCCATAAACAAGTTGTTAGTCCAGCCATATTAGGGCATGCAAAAGAAGTTCCGCTACCAAATGTTGGTTGCCCGGTAGATGGATTAGCAATAACTGCACTAACACCCACTGCTGATACAGATGGTTTTATTTGTCCATCGCTGCTAGGCCCATAACTACTAAAACTACCCACAACACCCGATGTGCTAACTGCTCCAACAGCTATTGCACTGTCGGCATCAGAAGGTGTAATTAGATAATGCCAAGATGACCCGCCTTCGTTACCAGCCGCAAAAACACAGAGTATTCCTTTTTTTGCAGCCATATCCGCCCCTCTTGCACTCAAGGTTGTATTGCCATCCATATTGGCATAGGTGTAATTGAAAATTGCATTATCAAAAGTAAAATATCCCAAAGAAGTGGAAGAAATATCTACACCTAAACTATCTGCTCTTTCTATACCAGCTATCCAGTTTTGTTCTTCAATTGGATATTCAGAATTTACATCTTCTGTTCTGTATAAATAAAAAGAAGTTTTAGGTGCAGTGCCAATAAAAATGCTAGGCATATTAGCAGCAATAGTACTAAGACAATTCATGCCATGCGCATTATCTTCATCAACACTTGCATTACCAACAACAAAATCCCAGGTGCCTAATACCTGACCGTTATTACGAATACTATCAAAGGTTGGTAGCGTTAAATAATGATAAAATCCTGCATCCAAAACAGCCATTTGCATACCCTGTCCTCTAAATCCTCTGTTGTGTAAAAATTCTCCATTGTGCAGGTGTACTTGACCAAAACTTTGTCCATAATTATAATAATCGGCAGTATTAATAACAGAATTTTCTGTATTTGGGTTATCGCTATATTGAACATCTAATTTTTTATTAACCGGCACATCAATTATATTATTTCTTGCTGCAATTGGCGCACTGCTAATTACAAATGGAAAGCTATTTATTTTTGCTAAAGCAGCCGCATCAGTAGTTTGTATTGCTACTTGATTTAGCCATTTGGAACTATTAAGAATGATAACAGCACCAGCTAAGCGGATACTGTCGATATACCTGGGCGTAATGGGTAAATCGGTTGAGTCTATGGGAATATTATACCTAGTCCGTCGCTGTATAGAACGAGCTGTAAGATACGCAGTGGGGTTGCTGATAAAAAAAGGATTTGTGCCTTTATCTTTAAGACGCACAATATATTTTGAAAATTGGGCATAGCTGTGGGCTTCCACAATAAATAATGCAATAAAAAATAAGAGCACTATTTTTTTATTTTTCATAAAATTTTAATTTAGATATTTTTTTTTAAAGAACTTACTTTTAAACTACAAAACAACTTTTTAATTAACTATTGTACGCCCACTTTACCCAAGTAGCTCCCCAGGTAAAACCTCCACCAAAAGCAGCTAGTATTATATTGTCGCCTTTTTTTAATTGCTTTTCCCAGTCCCATAAGCATAAAGGTAAAGTAGCTGCAGTAGTATTGCCGTATTTTTGAATATTAATCATTACTTTTTCTTTTGGTAGTCCCATTCGGTTGGCAGTAGCATCAATAATACGAAGGTTGGCCTGGTGCGGCACTAACCATGATATATCTTCGGCGGTTAAATTGTTTCGTTGCATTAATTCAAAACTTACATCAGCCATGCCTTTTACAGCAAATTTAAAAACAGGCTGCCCCTCTTGATAAACAAAATGCTCTTTTGCTAAAACCGTTTCCACGCTAGATGGTTTTACGGAGCCTCCAGATTTCATATGAAGATATTTACTTCCACTACCATCACTTTTTAATAAACTATCTAAAATACCAACTTGTTCAATAACGGCTTCTATTAAAACCGCTCCAGCGCCATCGCCAAAAATAATACAGGTGGTACGGTCGCTATAGTCAACAATACTACTCATTTTATCTACTCCAACAATAACTACTTTTTTATACCTGCCGCTTTCAATAAAGGCAGTTCCTGTGGTAAGGGCAAACAAAAATCCCGAGCAGGCGGCCATAATATCAAAACTGAATGCATTTGTAGCACCAATCTTATCGCAAATAATATTTCCTGTGGCAGGAAAAACCATGTCTGGAGTAACTGTTGCGCAAATTAAACAATCTATTTCTTCGGGGCTTATGCCTCTTTTTTTACACAGTTCTAAAACGGCCGGTACAGCTAAATCACTGCTTCCTTTTCCTTCTCCCTTTAAAATTCGCCGCTCCAATATACCTGTTCTGCTTCGTATCCACTCATCATTGGTATCTACCATTTTTTCCAACTCGGCATTTGTTAACTTATAATCCGGAACATAACCACCTACAGCCGTAATAGCAGCATTTATTTTTTGCATGAATTTCTCTATTTAACTTAGTATTTTTAATTAATAATTAACCATAAAAATACAGAAAAAACCTAACTTGTATTTTAACAAGTATAGCTAATAAAAATTCCTTATTTTCGCAAACGATCTTTTATCAATTATGTATGCATATTTACAAGGAAAATTTACGTATAAAAGCCCCGCACAGGTTTATGTTGATGTTAATGGGGTTGGTTACGAAGTAAATATCAGCCTTAATACGTATTCGCATATACAAAATCTAGAGCAGGGAAAGCTTTTTACTCATCTTCAGGTTAAGGAAGACGCGCATGTTTTATTCGGTTTTTTTGATAAACAGGAAAAAGATATGTTTCTTCTTTTAACTGGCGTTTCGGGAGTAGGGTCTTCTACAGCGAGGATGATGTTATCTTCCCTTAGGCCCGAAGAAGTTAGCTTAGCAATTATGCAAAGCAATATTAAGCTTTTAGAAAGTATAAAAGGAATAGGAAAAAAGACTGCCGAAAGGCTAGTTTTGGAATTAAAAGATAAAATAGGTAAAAATTTATTGGACGCAAATCTTTCTTTTCCTACAGGTAATAGGTTAGAACAGGATGCCTTAAACGCTTTAACTGCTCTTGGAATTTCTAGATCACAAGCAGAAAATGCAATCCAAAAAATTATCCGTACCGAACCATCTGTATCGCAATTAGAAGAATTAATTAAAAAAGCCCTTAAAGCCATTTGAAAGAACTCTACTTTAATTGAATTACTGGATGTCGTTTATTAGTATAAAAATCTCAGGTGTGATTGGATGTGCTGTATTAGCGCTTGCGCTACTAACAATACAAACTAATACCTTAAAAGCAAATCCCCATGACCTCAATATATTAATTATTGTGGGTGACACCAGCATACCTAATTATGGAGATAGTTTGCATTATCCCATTCAAGATAGAAGAGGAGATTTTTTTTCTAGCAATAATAGAAGAACGCTTGATCTGAAAAGTCCTTCCAATATTAAAGATTCGGTGGTCTATGATCCTAAAACACGCCGCTATGTTGTTTACGAAAAAATAGGTAGTAAATACTATCGTACAGCCACTACCTATGCTTTTGAAGAATACTGGCAAATACGCGGTCGGCAATCGGAAGTTGAATATTTTCAAAAACGCTCAAACTTAATGAGCATCTTAAATAGAGGCAGAGTAAAACCAAAATTATCTTTATACGATAATTTGTTTAATCGCCTTTTTGGTAATGGTAAAATAAATATTACCCCTCAGGGTAATGTAGATTTAACTGCAGGTTATCAAGGGCAAAATATTAAAAACCCAACCCTACCAGAAAGAGCCAGAAAGAACGGAGGTTTTGATTTTGATATGAATGCCCAGGTAAATGTAAATGCAGACATAGGAGGTAAACTTAAATTTCCCATTAACTATAATACCCTAGCCAATTTTGGTCAGGATAATCAACTAAAACTTGATTATACCGGACTAGATGATGAGATTGTAAAACGCTTTGAACTGGGTAATGTTTCATTCCCTTCTCGCAGTACATTAATACCCGGTGCACAGCAACTATTTGGCGTTAAAACAACATTGCAATTTGGCAAATTGTTTGTAACTGGTGTTATTGCTAATCAAAAATCACAACGTCAATCTGCTAACCTTTCTGGAGGTACCGCATCTCAATTATTTGAATTAAAAGCAGATGAATATGAAGAAAACAGACATTTTTTATTAGCCCAATATTTTAAGCAGAACTATAATAAGGTAATGAGCAAACTACCAGCCATTACTGCCCCAATACAAATATTAAGAATGGAAGTGTGGGTTACTAATAAAAATGGAACCACAACAGAAACCCGTGACGTAGTAGGGTTGGCTAATCTCGGCGAAACTGGCAGCTTACCCTCTCCAATTCCAACCAATGGGTCTAATACATTGTATTCAAATGTTATTTCCAATCCAAGTAATAGAAATCCTTCTGCCGTTTTTAATAATTTAATTGCACTGGGGTTACAACCTGTACAAGACTTTGAAAAAACATTTGCTCGAAAACTCGATTCAACCCAATATTTATTTAACCGTCAAATAGGGTTTATCTCGCTAAGTCAACCCCTGCAAACTGACGAAGTACTTGCAGTTGCGTATCAATATTCTTATAATGGAAAAATATTTCAGGTGGGTGAATTTTCGCAAGATTTACCACCAGATAGTACACAAGCTACACAACGAATACTTTTTTTAAAATTATTAAAAGCTACATCTCAACGACCCGTTTTACCCATTTGGAATTTGATGATGAAGAACGTTTATGCGATAGGGTATGGTACTTTAACCCCTACCGATTTTAAATTAGATGTATTGTATCAGGAACCTGGTTTGGGATGGAAACGCTATGTTCCTTTTGGAGATAAAAATGAGGGGACTCCAATCATTTCATTAATTAACCTAGATAGATTAAATAATCAGCTTGATCCACAACCCGATGGGGTATTTGATTATGTAGAAGGATTTACAGTATACTCGCAATACAGCCGCGTTATGTTTCCTGTATTAGAACCTTTTGGACGAGATTTGGCAGCAGGCATTTATACCAACCCGGCACTGCCTGCAATAAAAGATAGTTTATATTATGCACTTTACGATTCTATTAAAGCGGTAGCTCAACAGTTTCCTAACCTAAATAGATTTGTTTTAAAAGGTTCAGCAAAAATATCAGGATCTGCCGATATCAGCATTGGCTATAATATTCCACGGGGTTCTGTAAGTGTATCAGCAGGTGGAAGGGTATTAATTGAAGGTATTGATTATGACATTAATTATGATTTAGGAACTATAAAAATAACCAATTCAGCTATTATTAATTCAGGCATACCCGTACAAGTGAATTACGAAAACAATGCTTCATTTGGATTACAACAAAGAAGCTATATGGCTATGCGATGGGACTATATGGCCAAAAATACAGTCAAAGAACAACTGTCAATTGGAGGTACTATTGTACGCCTAAGCGAAAGGCCTTTCTTTAGTAAAGTAAGTTATGATAATAATAATGCTGGAGGCACTAATGAGCCTATCCGAAATTCAATGTACGGCCTTGATGTAAATTATAAAAAGAGTATTCAACGCTTAACTAAAATTTTAGATAAACTCCCTTTTTATAAAACAATATCCCCATCTACCATTAATGTATTTGCCGAAGGCGCATTTTTAAAACCCGGCCATGCACCACAGATAGGGAAGGGTTCAAAAGGGATAATTAATATTGATGACTTTGATGGTACCCAGTCTGGTTACGACTTGCGTTTTCCAATAATCAGTTGGGCATTAGCATCTGCTCCATTTAAAGCAACTGATAAAGCAGGTAATGTCATTTTTCCCGAAGCTCAATTAAATGATGATATTAATTATGGGAAAAATAGGGCAAAAATTGCCTGGTATCAGATAGAACCTACTTTACAGCAATATAAGGGATCTAATAACCCGTTCTCAAATGATCGTGCTGAATTAAGCGACCCACGGGTAAGACAAGTATATCAACGAGAAATTTTTCCTCAAAGAACAACCGGATTTGGGGAAAGCTTACTTACTACATTTGATCTAGCTTATTTTCCTACAGATAAAGGTCCATATAATTACGATAATAGCTTGGCCAGTGTATCTACTAACGGCAAACTATTAAATCCAAAAACACGCTGGGGTGGCTTAATGCGTAGTATTGATCAGCCCGATTTTGAAACAGCCAATATTGAATTTATTGAATTTTGGCTGCAAGATCCATTTATTGATTATGCTCCTAGAACACCCAATGCCAGCAGCTCTGGAGGTGGAAAATTATATTTTAATCTGGGCAATATTTCTGAAGATATTTTAAAAGATGGAAAACGCTTTTACGAAAATGGGTTACCAACTCCTAATGCGCCGTCGCCAGTGGATAATTCTAGCTGGGGTAGGGTACCTGTTAATCCGGTACAGGTTACTAATGCTTTCAGCAATGACCCCAACGATAGAAAATATCAGGATCTTGGTTTTGATGGATTAGATGATACCGCCGAAGTAACAAAGCGATCGGCTTATTTAAGTCAGCTGGCTGCTAATTTTGGAATAGGCTCAGCCATTTATCAGCGAGCTTTGTTGGATCCATCTAATGATAATTATCACTATTATCGTGGCGATGATCTTGATCAACAAGGCCTTGGTATTTTAGCTAGGTATAAAAGATTTAATAATCCCGAGGGTAACTCTCCTGTTGCAAGTACAGGATCTACCTATTCTTCAGCAGCCACTTTATACCCCGATGCCGAAGACCTTAACCGTGATAATACCTTAAATCAAACGGAAGAATATTTTCAATATATAGTTGATATTAAACCACCCAATCAGCCCGAAATGGCAATTGGTACTAATTTTATTGTTGATAAAAAATCGGCAAACGTAAATCTAGCTAATGGAAGTTCGCGTAATGAAACTTGGTATCAGTTTCGTATTCCAATTGGTCAATACAATAAAAAAATTGGTAACATTCCCGATTTTAAATCTATTCGATTTATACGGATGTTCATGACAGATTTTCAGGATAGCGTTGTCATGCGATTTGGCGAGCTTCAGTTTACTAGAAATGTTTGGCGAAAATTCAATTATAAAATTGATACTTCCGGTATATACACCCAATTATTAGCCAGTGCAACTACCTTTAATCAGAGTGCAGTTAATATTGAAGAAAATGATAAACGCACACCTTTGCCTTATCGTACACCAACCGAAATTGAAAGGGTTCAAACATTAAGTAATAATGGCGTAAACCTGTTACAAAATGAACAATCTTTAAGTTTGCAGTTTTGCAATCTAGCAAAAAATGATGCCAGGGCTGTACAACAAACATTCGCCAACAGAGACTTGCGCCAATTTCGTAAGATGCAAATGTATATTCATGCAGAAAAAAAATTAACAGGTTCAGCACTTGCAGATAAAGACTTAACTGCTGTATTTCGTATGGGTACCGATTTTGTAAATAATTATTATGAAATACGAATACCTTTAAATTTAACACCTCTAACTGCAGGTGCTACATTTGATCCTAATTCGATAAAATACAACGATACTTTATGGATTCCATCTAATTCACTTGATGTAGATTTACAAACATTAGTGAAATTAAAAGAAGCAAGAAATAATGATTTTGGCGCATCACCTGCTGTTATTTATCGTCAACTACAAACTAGCGGTCACTTGTTTTCTGTACTGGGCAATCCTAACCTTGCAGAAATAAGAGGCATATTAATTGGTGTTGAAAATACAAAGGCAATAGGTTCTGCTTGTGCCGAAGTGTGGGTGAATGAACTTCGCCTTTCTTCTATTGATGAAAAAGGCGGATGGGCTGCATTAGGGAGAATAGATCTAAACCTGGCCGACTTAGGTACCATTTCACTTTCAGGTAATACACATAGCAGCGGATTTGGTACACTTGAGCAAAGAGTGAATGATCGGTTTAGAGATAATTTTTATCAGGTAGATCTATCATCTAATCTTGAATTAGGTAAACTTTTGCCGCCAAAAGCAGCATTGTCCATTCCTGTATTTGCCAGTTATCAGCAATCTGTTAGTACACCTGAGTACGATCCATACGACATGGATATAAAATTAAAAGATAAATTAGAAACTGCTTCAGGTGATGCTAAAGATTCTATTAAAAATATTGCATTAGACTTTACATCAACCACAACGGTAAACTTTACCAATGTGCGAAAAAACAAAACAAGTACCAAGGCGTCAAAAATTTATGATATTTCTAATTTCGATATCAGTTATTCATACCTTAAAATTAAAAATCATACACCTTTAATTGAAGGCAATCAAATTACCCGGCATCGCTATGGATTAGGTTATAGTTTTGCGCCACAGTCAAAATATATAGAGCCTTTTAAAAAAATAAAATTCTTTCGAAAATATAAAACAAATTGGTTTGACCTCATAAAGGATTTCAATTTTAATTTAGTGCCATCTCAATTAAGCTTTAGAGCAGATGTTAATCGCCAGTTTGGAGCTATCAGACCAAGAAGTATTGGTACGTCAAAATATAAGATTCCAGAAACTTATGATAAGTATTATACCTTCCAGCGTAATTATATTTTACGCTGGAATTTAACAAAAAGTATAAATTTTGATTTTACAGCTATTAATAATTCTAGAATAGATGAGCCAGATGGCCGACTAAATACAGGAGCTAAAAAAGATACCGTTTGGAAAAATTTATTAAAAGGTGGCCGCAATACAAACTATAATCACTCGGCTAATTTTACCTATACTTTGCCCACTGTTAAATTTCCCTTGGTAGATTGGACAACAGTTAATATTCGTTATCAAGCAACTTACAATTGGATAGGGGCATCACGCTTGGCAGTAGAACTGGGTAATATTATAGAAAATGGCTTACAAAGTGAAGCTACAGCACAGCTCGACTTTAATAGACTATACCAAAAATCAAAATGGTTAAGACAATTAGAAGTGCCCAGTAATAAAGACGATCAAGAAAAATGGAGGGCCAGAATTACAAGATATAAAGATACCCTTGTAAAAAAGAATGGAAGAAAAGTAATTAAGAAACATCGAAAAGTCGATCAGTCTGCAATGCCTTATGTAAGCCCCGGATTTCAATTTTTTGGCAAATTAGCAACTAGTTTAAAGCAGGCTAGTTTTTCTATATCAGAAAATGCACATACCCGTTTACCTGGTTATAACGATAGTTCTAAATACGTTGGTCAAAACTTCAAGAGCATGGCGCCAGGTATTGATTTTATTTTAGGCCAACAACCCGATACGGCATGGATGAATGCAGCAGCCCGAAAAGGGTTGATAACACAAGACACTACCTTTAATTCTATTTTTATGCAGAGCTTTGATCAGCGAATTACATTCTCTGCTCAATTAGAACCTATCCGCGATTTAAATATTACGTTAAACCTAAGCAAAACATTTAATAAAAACTATTCTGAAACATTTAGATTTATTGACACCAGCGGGGGGGCAAACCGAAACTTTACGCACCTTAATCCCTATGCAGGTGGAGGCTTTGATATTTCTTATATAGCTTTTAAAACACTGTTTGGTAAATTTGATCCAAACCGAGTTTCACAAACTTTTAAAACATTCCAGAGTTATAGAATAATCTTATCAGAGCGTTTGGGTAAAGCTAATCCATACTCTATAGCTCAAGCTGTAGGCGCAGATGGTTATTATTATGGGTATGGAAAATACGCTATTGATGTACTGATACCCTCATTTATTGCAGCATACACTGGCGATGACCCCAATTCTGTTTCTCTAATCAGACAAAATAATCCAAATATAAAATCAAATCCGTTCCGAGGGATTAAACCAAAATTAAATTGGAAACTTGATTATAACGGGCTAACAAAAATTAAAGGACTGGATAAAATATTTACTAACTTCTCCGTTTCACATGGCTACACAGGTAACCTCAGTATGAATGGATTTACATCAGCATTACTGTATCAAGATGTGTCAAGATTTGGATACCCTTCTTTTTATGACACCATTTCAAAAAATTATATTCCTTACTTTCTCTTACCTAATATTAGTATTGGAGAGCAGTTTTCTCCTTTATTGGGTGTTAATATGCAATTCACCAACCAATTACAAGCCAAATTTGAGTATTCAAAAACAAGACAACTTAGTTTAAGTTTAATTGATTACCAATTAAGTGAAGTGCGAAGTACCGAGTTGGTAATAGGCGCTGGATATCGCAAACGCGGAATGAAATTATTGGCGGGCTTAAAATTGCCTAAATTTTTAAGTAAAGATGGCGGTAAGAAATTAGATAATGAAATTAACTTTCAATTAGACTTTAGAATTAGGGACAATGTAACCGCTAATAGTCGCTTAGATCAAGATAATAATTTTGCAACTGGAGGAAGTAGAGATATTACAATTTCACCTTCTGTAGATTATTTTATTAATAATAGAATTAATATTAAATTATATTTCGATCAACGTAGAATTAACCCTTATATATCCTCTAGCGCACCTATTGTGAATACAAGAGCAGGTTTGCAAGTAAGAATATCGCTCACACAATAAAGTGTGCTATTTTTTTTATTGCAGTAATATATTATTAAAAAAAGCAAAAGTCCTCCATTTTATTTGAGGACTTTGTATAATTACCCAAGCAATATTGTGAGCTTACCTTTAAATTTGTTGCTAACGTAAAACTTGTAAAAACATTGTAATTAAAGCAATTTTTTTAAGGGGATATAAAAACTATTCATTTTTATTAAAATAATATGTACTCGCTTGTTGTGTACAAGTAATTACTAGGTCATTAATACACACATGGCTGGGTAAATTTGAGCAGTAATAAATTGTTTCGGCAATATCTTCTGCAGTTAATGGCGTAAAACCATCATAAGCTGCTTTTGCAATGCTGCTCTCTCCTTTAAATCTTACTAAAGAAAATTCGGTTTCTACTGCTCCAGGATGAATGCCAGTAACTTTTATATTATTCTTTAATAAATCAATACGCATGGCTTTAGTAATAGCATCAACGGCAAATTTACTGGCACAGTAAACATTACCTTTTTCGTAGACCTCTTTACCAGCAACCGAGCCTATATTTATAATATGACCTTTTTTTTGTGCTAACATAAAAGGTAAAACAGACTTGCTTACATAAAGTAGTCCGTGAACATTGCTGTTCAACATAGTTTCCCAGTCATCTAAATCTGCGTTTTCAAAACTATCTCTCCCTAAAGCAAGGCCCGCATTATTAATGAGGATATCAATTTTTTTCCATTGATTAGGTAAACCTTTAAAAACAGTGACAACAGCTTTTCTATCCTGTACATCAAAACATAAGGTTAATACCTTAATGCCATATTCTTTTTCCAATTCATCCTTTAATTTTGATAATTTTTCAATACGTCTACCGGTAATGATTAGACTATTTTTTGCAGATGCAAATTTAATAGCACAAGCTTTACCAATACCAGAACTGGCACCTGTAATTAAAACAATTTTATTCATAGCTGCAAAAGCTTTTAAATTTATAGGAATAATTTTTTACCTAATTAATATTACGCTACCTTTTCTTTTTAATTTGTTATTCAGATAATCTACTCCTTCGGCATACCAAACATAAGTTGCCGCTTCCTGCGGCCTGCCAACAAATTTGCCATTCCACCCAGCACCATTACCAGTGCCTGAATATAACATTTGTCCCCAGCGATTATACACCCTAAAAATGTCAACAGATTTCATGCCAATAGGGATAGGTTTAAAAATATCATTATTGCCATCTCCATTTGGCGTAAAAGCATTTGGTACAATTAAATCGGCTTTAAATTTAAACACATGTACCCGAATACTATCGGTATCAAAACAACCAACGTTATTGCTTACCTGCACAACATACTCAATATCATTTTGTGGTAGTGAAACAGGATTGTTGATAAACGAATTATTCAACCAAGTGCTTGGTGTCCATAAATAATTAATACTACCCGTTGCATTTAATTGTAGCGGCTGATTAATTACTACTGATGTATCTCTTGGCCCAGCACTAGCCTTAATTTTTGCTACAAAAAGCATTAGGGTATCTTTTACAGCCTTTGGGCATCCTAATAGATCTCTTGCAGTAACAATATACCGCACATTGTCGGTGGGATTTACCGAAACCGGATTAGAGATATTAGTAGCTGTTAAAAATGCAGCAGGGCTCCAGGAATAAATACTGCCACCAGATGCATTTAGTTGTGCCGAGCCGCCAAAACAAATGGTGATATCTGGTCCTGCATTAATTGCTGGATAAGGGATTGGATAAATAACGATGTCGTCTACAGCAATACATTTACCTATACTACCTACTACATGGTAGGTTGTTGTTGTTAATGGTGTTGCAATAGGATTCTGTGATCTTGGATTATTTAGCGTATTGCCTGCAGGATTCTCGGTCCATAAAAAATTTAACGCGTCACTAGTTAACTGTAATACAACAGGATCATTTAGGCAAATGGTAGTATCGTTACCACCAAACTGTGTAACAAAAAGTTTTACCTCTACTTTAACCGAATCAGTAGCAGTGCAGCCAAAGGGATCGGTTAGGGTTATATGATATGTGGTAGTTACATCTGGACTTACCAATGGACTTGCAATATTTATGTTATTAATCATGTAATTTGGACTCCATAAAAAAGACCCAACACCCATCGCATTTAACTGCAGGGTATCAATAAAACAAATTAATGTATCCTTAGACATTATTAATGGTGGCTGATCTAATATATTAATTGTCTTTAAAACAGTGTCAATACAACCTTTGTTACTCTCTACAATAAATTCAATGTTGTAAGCTCCTATTGCATTAAAAATATGGGTTGGATTTTGTACAAGTGAGGTATTGCTTGTAGAGGCAAAATCACCAAAATTCCAATTCCATTTGTTTATAATGCCAAAATCGGCTGTGGTTATATCTGTAAACTGAATTGCAATATTTTGACATTGTCCTGCAAAAATAAAATCAGGTCTAAAGCCGGGAAAAACTTTTACTATAGCCGTTGCAGAATCTGTACAGGGTAACCCTTGATTAACTACCAACTTTAAAATATAAACACCAGTGTCTGCATAAGTGTGTGTTGGGGTTGCCAATGTAGAAGTATTGCCATCACCAAAATACCAAAGGTAACTTTGAATATTGTCTGGGGGTGCATTGTTGGAAAAACTTAAAGTAAATCCATTACAGCTTGTGTAATTAGGGTTTAGTGTGGCGGTAGGTATTGCACAGTTACTTACATTTAATATAAAGTCTTTTCTATGCTGACCTATTAAAACGCCGTTTCTATATTCAGCAATACAAACACAAACCACATATTTGCCCGCAGTTTGCGGTGCTAAACCTGTAATAATACCCGTACTTGTATTTAATATGGCACCAGACCCTAATGGATTACTTGCTGAATACCCATTTATATACGTAACAGATTGATAAGGTGGGGCAGACGGTGTTACACTACCAGAATTGATGGAGTTTCCTCTGTTATAAGCATTACAAAAAGAATAAACTAATGAATCTCCATCTGGATCAATAGCACTAAAATCAAAAACAAAATTTGCACGATAACAAACTGGCGCCAATTGGGTTCTAAATTGCGGACTACTATTAAACCCTGCTACTTGATTTGAACCAGGGATGTTACAAATATATGTTGAGCCCTCTCCTTGTCCGGGAGGAGGAACGGTAGAAACATTTTGTAATGGATTTATTCTGCAACAAGTTTGATAGGCCGCTGTATAACCATTTATATTATTGGTTAATTCTATAACAAATTCAAAAACCCCCATGCTATAGTCTAATGTAGGTGGGTTCGACATACAAATTGGTGGTGGACTCGTAGGTACTTGCGAAGTTGAAGTTAAGGATATATCGAAAGGCGATAAGGCAATATGCGTATTGTTATCATTATTAAATATTCCGATACGAACTAATGGGGGCATTACGGCACCACCTCCTGTATTATCTCTAAAAAGTTTTAAGGTAATTCGATAACTTCTAGTATTTGGTCCGGCACCAGGTCCAAGATATCGATATATCATTTCCCCGCCAGAAATGTGATTAGAAAAGGCATTCGAAAAATTAAGAATAAAAAAACCTAGAATTAAAAATCTCTTCATATCATTATTTAAAGCAAATAGCATACCTAAAAGTAGTTAAAAATACCTCCATTTCATTATATCCGAAGTTTTGCTTTTAACTT
>CAMBEI010000015.1:0-45000 GCA_945865645.1 Chitinophaga pinensis
AAGGGCAGCTTTGTGCACAGCCATACTTAATACAGGAGCATTGCTTAATTGCCAACCTTCGGCTGTTGCAATAGGTTTAAATCCTTTCTCCATCTTAAAACGTGTTTCTTTCTCGTAGCCCCACCATCCAGCCAGCCTAGGTATTGCCAAATTACTGCTATTATTTTTATGTACAAAAACTCCACCAACCCCACCAGGCCCACTATTTAAATATTTATAACTGCACCAGCAAGCAAAATCAACCTGCCAGTCATGTAAATGCAATTCAATATTACCTGCAGCATGTGCTAAATCAAAACCACAGTAGGCTCCTGCATCATGCGCTGTTTTGGTAATAGTTTTTATATCAAACACTTGGCCATTGTAATAATTTACACCACTAAAAATAACTAGTGAAGTTTCATCTGCATGTTTTTTTATAGTGTCAATAATATCTTCTGTTCTAATGCTATGTTCTCCTGCTCGTGGGGCAACTTCAATAATCACTTCTTCTGGGGTAAGACCATGATACTTAGCCTGTGACTCAAATACATATTGATCAGAAGGGAACGCCATGGCTTCGCAAATAATTTTAAATCTTTTTTTCGTTGGCTGATAAAAACTCGCCATCATTAAATGCAGATTTACAGTAAGCCCGTTCATTACCACAATTTCTTCAGGCAATGCACCAATTATTTTACTTAATAAATTCGGAAACATTTCATGATAGCTATACCATGGTTGTCTCGCATTAAAATGTCCTTCTACACCAAAACTAGCCCAATCTTCCAACTCATTCAATACATAATCTTGTGTAGTTTTAGGCTGTAAGCCAAGAGAATTGCCGACAAAATAGATGCATTCATTTCCATTGATAATAGGAATGTAAAATTTTGAACGAAAATCTTTTAATGGATCAATAGTATCTAATTGTTTGGCAAAATCTAAACTATTCTCAAATATCATTTTGTAGTTTTAATCTATTGTAGCAATTACTTTTAATTCAATGGCAATGGGTGTTGGTAAACTTTTTACTTCCACTGTTGTTCTGCAAGCTTGCACATTAGCAAAATATTCGTCATAAATTTTATTGTAAACCGGAAAATCTTTTTTCATATTGGTTAAAAAAACAGTAATATCTACAATCTTATTCCAACTGCTGCCACTGGCTTCCAGTATAGCTTTTACGTTGGCAAAAACTTGCAGGCATTCTGCTTCTATATCATACTTATTAATATTTCCTGCCTCATCTAATTCTAAACCAGGAATAGAATTATCTATTGCGTTTCTGCTGCCAATACCCGATAAAAATAATAGATTTCCAACACGCCTTGCATGAGGATAAGCACCTAAAGGTTTCGCTGCTAATTCTGTATTTATTATCTCACTCATAATGTTTTTTTAATGCTAAAAATTATAACACAGAATTTTTGCTTAGATATCCTCTGCCTATTCTTTAATTTATATCTTCTCGCCGCTTAACTTAAAATTGTATACAAACGTTTTTTGCCTCTGTAAAAAACTTTAACGCCTCCCAACCACCTTCTCTACCCACTCCACTATTTTTTATGCCGCCAAAGGGTGTACGTAAATCCCTTACTAGCCAACAGTTAATCCAAATAATGCCAGCTTGTACTTTTGCTGCCATACGATTAGCTTTATTAATGTCTTCTGTCCAAATAATTGCTGCCAGACCATAATTTGTTGCATTGGCTAACTCTACAGCTTCTTCCTCGTTATCAAAAGGTTGAATAGTAACAACAGGGCCAAATATTTCTTCTTGATTTGATTTGCAAGATTGTGTTAAGCCTTCAATAATTGTTGGTTCTATAAAATATCCATTTGCGCATCTGCCCTCTAATTTAACTGCATTTCCACCACATAAAATGGTACCACCTTCTTTTTTTGCAATATCTATACAGTGCATTATTTTATCAAAATGTACTTTACTTACAATAGCGCCTTGTTTACTTTGCTCATTCAACGGGTCGCCAACTTTTAAATTTTTGGTAATTTCAATGAAATATTTTTTAAAATTTTCGTACGCGCTTCTCTCAAGTAATATTCTGCTGCCACATAAACATATTTGTCCCTGATTGCCAAAGGAAGAGCGGATAGTTTCGGTTAACATTTTTCCCCAGTTACAATCGTTAAAAATAATATTTGGATTTTTGCCTCCCAATTCCAGTGATAATTTTTTAAACATCGGCCCAGCTATAGAGGCAATATGTTCGCCAGCTTTTGTACTGCCTGTAAAGGAAATAGCTTTAATATCGGGGTGCTTTATAATTGCTTCTCCACAATGCTGACCTGTACCATGCACAATATTTAAAACCCCATCAGGCAACCCTGCTTCTTTACATATTTTTCCCAAAAGAAATGCGGTAACCGGTGTTATTTCGGATGGTTTTGCAATCACACAATTTCCTGCGGCTAAAGCGGGGGCTATCTTCCATGTAAATAAATACAGCGGTAAATTCCATGGAGAAATACAGCCAACAATTCCAACAGGTTGTCGTAAGGTGTAATTCACTGCTTTATCTTCCATATGATGACTTTCACTTGCAAAATGCATAATGCCAGTTGCAAAAAAACGAAAGTTAGATGAGGACCTAGGGATGTCTACTATTTTACTTAACCATAATGCTTTTCCATTATCGTTAGTTTCGGCTAATGCCAATTGTTCTATATTTTCATCTATTAGTTCGGCAATTTTATTAAGAATAATAAATTTTTTTTCAACCGGTACAGCGGACCATGCGGGAAATGCTTTTTTTGCCGCTTTAACAGCTAAATCAATGTCTTTGACACCACTATCAGGAATTTGTCCGTAAACAGCTCCTGTAGCAGGATTTACATTATCAATAAAATTCCCACTTAGCGGCCCAATAAAATTTCCACCAATAAAATTTTCCAGATGATAAGGAATAGTAAGGTTCATGGGTTAAAGATAAATAAAAAAGCTGCACCAATGCCATCTATCGTTACATGAACAGTATATAATTTAAAAGTTTAATCAGATAAGCCCTGTTTAGATAAAACGAAAAAATTTAAACTTTTGATTACTGCGCTTTTAATATCTGATTAGGTAAATAGCAAAAGGCAATTAGTATAATTAACCTCTTTATCAAAATTTAGTATAGTCAGGTTAAAAAAATAATTATCTTACAAGTCTAAAATTTATATTATGTCCATATTAGCACCCTTTAATTTAAAAAAATGGATTGATGATAATCGAGGTTTTTTAAAACCGCCGGTAGGCAATAAATGTATCTATAAAGACGCAGAAAATTTTATTGTGATGGTAGTAGGTGGTCCTAATTCTCGTAAAGATTATCATTTTAATGAATCTGAAGAATTGTATTACCAAGTTGAAGGCAATATCGTTTTAAAAATTATAGATAATGGCGTGCCAAGGGATATAGCCATTAATGAAGGAGATTTATTTTTGTTGCCTCCAAAAACACCACATTCGCCACAGAGGGGTGCAGGCACGGTAGGGCTGGTAATTGAAAAAGTACGCGAAAAGGAAGAAGATGGGTTTTTATGGTATTGCGAAAACTGTGGCAATAAATTGTATGAAGAATATAAAGTGATTACTGATATTGTTACACAATTACCAACTGTTATGGAAGATTTTTATGCTGATGAACAAAAAAGAACCTGTAGTAAATGCAGTTCTGTAATGTCGCCACCTGTTAAAAAAGGATAATTTATTTATGCTAAAGCCAAGCTAATAATTAGCCACTCAGCATGTAAAATTTCAATATGAAAATTGATATACACACTCATATCATGCCATCGGTAATGCCCAACTGGCTGCAAAAATTTGGCTATGGCGAATTTATACACTTGGAACATCGCAATTGTAAAGCTTGTATGATTAAGGGTGATAAAGTTTTTAGAGAGCTAGAAGTTAATTGTTTTGATGCAGATGTTCGGTTATCAGAAATGGACGAAACAGACGTAACGATGCAGGTGCTCTCCACCATTCCGGTTTTATTTAATTATTGGGCTAAGGCAAAAGACGGTTCGGAAACTTCCCGGTTCTTTAATGATCATATTGCTGAAACTGTTGTAAAAAATCCCTACCGATTTATTGGAATCGGCACCGTTCCATTACAAGATATTGATCTTGCTATTAAAGAAATGCAGCGTTGTGTACAGGTATTAAAAATGCCCGGACTTGAAATTGGTAGCAACATAAATGGGGTTAATTTAAACGATGAAATTTTTTTTCCATTTTATGAAGAAGCTGAAAAGCTTGGCTGTGCCTTATTTGTACATCCCTGGGAAATGATGGGAGAGGATCAAATGCAGAAATACTGGTTACCTTGGCTGGTAGGCATGCCCGCCGAAACCTCTCGTGCTATATGTTCTATGATTTTTGGTGGCGTGTTTAAAAAATTTCCAAAACTAAGGGTCGCCTTTGCTCATGGCGGAGGCTCGTTTCCCATCACTATAGGCAGAGTTGAGCACGGTTTTAATGTGCGTCCCGATTTGGTTGCCATTGACAATCAAGTAAATCCAAGAGATAATATAGGTAAATTTTGGATTGATAGTTTAGTGCATGATGCAAATGCAATGCGATATATTGTAGAGGTGATGGGTGAAGATAAAATCTGCTTAGGAAGCGATTATCCCTTTCCTTTAGGAGAACATTGTCCTGGTAAATTAATTGAAGAAATGAAATTTACAAAAGACCTTACTGATAAATTATTATTTAAAAATGCACATGATTGGCTGGGATTATAAAGCAAATCCTCCTAAATAATTAGTTTATTCATTAAATAAATTTGGATAATCTGTAATAATTCCATCAACGCCTAACTTTTTTAATTCTGCTATTTTATTTTTATCATTCACCGTCCAGGGAATAATTTTCATTTTTAAATTATGACACTTTTTAATTAGGACCTCATTAATTAATACAAAATCTGGACTATATATATTGGGTATAAAGCCCAATGATTCTATTTGTTTATTGAAACTATTTTTGTTATCAGCTTCAATTAACATAGCTGTTTTAATATTTGGATAATGCTCATGTAGGTATTGTAAAATTCTAAAATCAAAGGATTGAATAACTACAAAATTTTCCATCTGGTTGTCTATAATCTCTTTCATCAATAATTCTACAAACTCAGCTGGTTTCGGATGGTAGATGTTATCTCCTTCAGGTAAACATTTGGTTTCAATATTATATAATGGAAATGGACGCTTTGATGTTATCATGTATGCTTTAACTGTTTTAAATAAATCTGATAAAAGAGGCTTAACAGCAGGTGTTTTTTGCTGATTCGTAAAGCGAGGGTGTACTTTTAAGCCTACATCATATTTAATGATCTCTGCATAATTCATCTGGTACATATTAAATATACGCTCTTCTTTTTGATTTATAAAACCACCATCTGGCTTTGTTGTTATTTCGTGATTAAAAAATGGTTCGTGCGAAAGAAAAACTTTTTTGTCTTTGCTAATGCTGATGTCCATCTCTATGGTGGTTACATTTAAACCGATGGCATTAATCATAGCGGGTATTGTATTTTCGGGCATTAAACCTCTGCAACCACGATGGCCTTGTTTATCAAAAGGGGTTGTTTCCCCAATTTGCAAGCTGATGTCGTATTTTTGGAGCTCATTATTCATAACCGCATTATTTTTTGCTGAACGGCAGGATGTAAAAATTATACAGGGCAATAAAATTTTTAAAATTGTTTTTGTAAACATTAAAAATAATTCTGTTTTCATTTTTTAAAGTTAATCACTTTTTAAATAAAAATACATTGGTATATTAATAAAAAAGGCATGAAAAAATCATGCCTAAGTAAAAAAAGTATAGATATAAATTTATATTTTGTCTTCTTCTTCGGTATTCTTTTCGGTGGGCATTCCTGTATTAAGTTCAGGTTCTTCTAAATTAGATGTATCCATATTTTCTTCCGCTTCTTTTACATTAGTTGCATGCACCAGTTCTTCCATCAATACTTCCGAAATTTTAGGAAGGTCTTCGGCACTGTTGATGCCAAAATAATCCATAAATGATTTTGAAGTTGCATAAATAAGTGGTTTGCCTACTGCATCTTCGTTTCTTCCAGAAATAATTACTAAGTCTTTTTCAAGTAACTTTTGTACTGCATAATCACAGTTAACTCCACGTATAGATTCTATTTCACTTTTTGTAATAGGTTGCTTATATGCAATAATCGCTAGTGTTTCTAATGCAGCGGTTGAAAGACGCTTTAAAAATTTATCTCCATTAAGTTGAGCTACAGTTTTATGGTATTCTTTTTTGGTAAGAAATTGCCAGCCACCTCCAATCTGCCTCAGCTCAAACGCATAAAATTCCGCGCTGTATTTTTCTCCAATGCCTTCAATAGCAGCATTCACTTGTTCTTGCGATGCCCTATCTTCTATAAAAGCTAAAGCGCTATTTATCAATTCAAGAATTTCTTCATTGGTCAATGGTTTATCACTGGCAAAAATTAGAGCTTCTATATGTGGAATGATTTCTGAAAGTTCCATATTCAATTTGATAATTTAAATATTTAATGGATTGTAGATTAAATGACCTACAATCCATTAAATAAATTTTATCCTTGCAATGCAGCAGCACCACTTACAATTTCCGTTAATTCGGTTGTTATGGCTGCTTGTCTTGCTCGGTTATAACTAATTTTTAATGATTTCAATAATTCACTTGCATTATCGCTAGCCTTATCCATGGCTGTCATGCGAGCTCCATGCTCGCTGGCATTGGCATCTAAAGTGGCTTTAAATAACTGCGTGTTTAAAATTTTAGGCATCAGTTCTGCAATTAACACATTTTTGTCCGGCTCAAAAATAAAATCTGCATTTTTTTGCCCCTCTATTTTTTCAACCTTTTGTACAGGCAAAAATTGTTCTGCAACAAAACGCTGTGTTGCCGCATTTTTAAATTCGCTGTAAATGAGTTCAACTGCATCAATTTCTTTATTGGCAAATGCATCCATGGCATGCTTAGCTGCAGTCTGCACTTTATTAAAACTTAATCCAGAAAAGATATCCCAGTAATCGCCTACAACATTAAACCCTGTTTTTATAAAACTTTCAAATCCTTTTTTACCAATAGGTAAAATTTGTACATTCCCCTTGGCAAATTGCGCTGCATATTTTTCATTAATAACTTGCTTTGCTAACTTAATTAGGTTGCTATTATAACCACCACATAAACCGCGGTCGCTGGTAACAACAATAATCATCACCTGTTCCACATTTCGCTGTGCAGCCAATGCCATACTAACATCACCTTCGCTACTGCTTACAATATTACTCAGCATTTGTTGCAATTTTTTTGCATAGGGCCGCATTTGTGTAATGGCATCCTGGGCACGACGAAGTTTTGCAGCACTCACCATTTTCATGGCTTTTGTAATTTGCTGTGTACTCTGCACACTTTTTATACGGTTACGAACCTCTTTTAATGCACCACTCATAGTAATATTGTAGTTAAATTATCAGTAAAATATCCCAATTTAAGCGGGATAGCTTTTAGGGGAACAAAGGTATAAGAAAATTAGCAATTTTTTACCTACAACTAACAGGAATAAGAAAAGCAATTTTTACCCCCCGCTTTACACCTAAAAACGAACTCCAGGGGATCCCAATTTTCTAATATCTAGCCCTGAACTCTGTGTATTTTTGCCTGCAAATCTTTGTAACCTATAAGTAAATGTGGCTATAAAATACCTAGTAAGCCTATTTGAGCGACTGTCAACAATTGAATTAGCCGTTACCGAGCGGCTTATATTGCTATTTTGTTTAAATAGATCAAAGCCTTCAATTTTAATAATACCATTCTTCTTTTTAAAGACTTGCTTTTCAAAAGAAGCATTCATAATTAATTGATTCTGGCTAACACTACTCGCTAAACCATTATTAATGGTGTAATCAAGTCCATAATTTAAAACAAATGATTTTGTAATATTTAAATTCATATTACTGCTTAGTATCCATGCATTACTTGATGCATTTTGTAATGTAGTTATTTGTTTACCTGCTGCGCTTTTATATTTAACATCATTTAAACTATAGCTAATGCCTGTGCCTAACTCCAGTATTTCTTTGTAATTGTATTCGAAATTTAAACCCTGCCTAATTACCCAATTTTGTCCAATATTACGAATGCTATCTATTAAATTAATATTGTGATTATAATTAGCAGTGCCATTAAATGATACTACATATTTTCTATTTTTGTATGGCTTGGAAAATACATAGAACCCGAGTAAATTATAATAACCATTTACGTTTTGTGGAATACTTAACTGACGACCCGCACCTTTATTAATAGTATTATTTACAATCTGATTTTTAATAGTACTAAATGTAAAATTGGTAAACAAAACTTTTCCACTTATAATATTAAAATTATTATAACTCAAATTCATGTTGTGATTCATAGATGGTTTTAGACTTGGATTACCTACGGTTATATTTTGCGGATTACTTAAATCCTGTACCGGCTGCAACTGACTAAAAGTAGGCTGAGTAGCATTTCCGTTATAACTATAGTTAAGTGTTTTTGTGCGGCTGAAATTATAAACAAACCGAGCTATAGGGAATACGCTTGCTCTTTTAACAGGAAGATAAGCGCTGTCTTTTGTAATAGAATTGCCCTGCAGATTTACTGGCTGCAAACTTAATCCAATCGTGTAATTGTATTTCTTTTTTGTGGTACGCAAAGACAATCCGATACGGTTGTTGTAAAAATTATTTTCATAATCATTACTCAAAAATCCATTCAATGTTTTTGCTTTTGTAGCGCTATCAACATTAAATGTTTCTCGATTATTTTCAGCGTAATTTAAATTGTGGGAATAACTAAAATCAAGACTCTGCAATTTATTTAATGGCTCCGAATATGTAAAACGTATACCATAATTATAGTTGTTGTTTTCTTGATTAACAAACTGAAAAATATTGCGCGATCCTGCACCTGGTGAAATATATTGATAACTTAAATTGGTAATATCTTGCTCAGAGTTATTATCAGAACTGCCTAATGTTATACTGCTTGAAAAATTACGCCCCCGTTTTCTAAATTTATGATTGTATAAAATTGTAGCTGCTACACTTGGAGCTTGCGAATTAGTTAAGTTTCCATTATTGCCGTCACTGGTTTTTAGACCAGTGGTTCCTAAATAATCAAAATTGGTGTTATTATTGGCATTGTTGCCGCTGTAATTAATACTAGGACTAATTTTTAAGTAATTGAAAGAATCGACCTGGTATTCTAGATTAAAAGTAAAGCGATGCGATTCACCTTTGGTAAGATTATCTACATCTTGGTTATTAATATAACTGTTGGTTTCAAAAAAAATTTGAGAGGATGAATTTTGCAGCTGGCTTGTATTTTTATGATTATAAGCGTAACTGCCATAAACAGTAATTCTTTTACTCCACTGATCGCGGTAGTTAAAACCAAAAGAATTGGTAGTGGAAATACCACTATTATTGGAACCACCCAAAGCAGATGTGTTACCGGCCTGCATCATGCCCCCCGTGCCTCCCATATCACTCATTGCACTCATGCCTGAACGCATCATACTGGTAGCACCACGATTACCACCACCACCAAAATTAAAAAGCGAAGTATTCGTATTATTGCTATTGGCTATAAAAGATATCTGACGGTTGTTGTTAAAGTAATTGCCATTTCCTGAAGCCTGATAACGATCTTTGGTTCCATAACCCGCAGTAGCTCGTCCAAAAAAACCTTTGTTCTTATCTTTTTTCAATTGAATATTAATCACTTTATCGGGGTCGCCATCTTTTATACCCGACACCGTCGCTTGGTCGCCGTAATCATCAATTACCTGAATCTTATCTACAAGATTTGCAGGTAGTTCTTTTGTCGCTGTTTTTATATCTCCACCAAAAAAATCCTTCCCATTTACTTTTATTCGGCTTATTGCTTTACCCTGTGCAGTTACATTTCCATCTTTATCTACCTGCACACCAGGTAATTTTTTTAACAGATCTTCTACCACGGCACCTTCTTTAACTTTAAATGAAGCAGCGTTATATTCAATTGTGTCTTCTTTTACAACAATGGCCGGGGCTTCTACTACCACCTCACTTAAAAGTTTGGCGTCCTGGGACATTACAAAAATACCCACATCAACTGTTTTTTCTGCTTTACTTATTGGAACAAATCTGGCTTTTGGCCAATAACCCATATGGCGAATAATGATAGAAAAATTGGAACTTGGTATCATCTCAAACCTAAATTGACCCTTGGTATCAGTAAATGTATAGCTTGTATCTGTTGGGTTAGATTTTACAACCAAGCCAACTACAACGTTTTCTATTGGCTTTAGGGAAGCAGAATCTATAAGGCTGCCTTTTACCTGTGCAAATGAATCTAAAATCAAAAAAAATAAAATGAAACTGGTAAATATTTTTGTCATAACGTGTTGTTGGTATACGAATTTATTCATGCAAAAATAGACTTAGATAACAGGATGTAAAAATTTAATTGGATGAATGGTAATACTTTTTTTGGATATTTTTAGCATTTTTTAAAAATAGGTACAATTTAATAAATTCATCCTGTAAAGCTTTTCAAAACTACTATCCATCAACTTATAAACATTTACTACCTTTGTTGCCCCCATTTAAAAGGGGGAGGATCTGTCATTCTGGCTCAAAAATTATTTTTGCACCATATTTGACTATTAAATAATCCTAATACTTAAGCATTTATACAATACCCAACAACACTGAATTTTATGATAGGAGTTATTTCAAAACTTTTTGGCGGTAGTAAGAGTGAAAAAGATGTAAAAAAAATTAAACCTCTGGTTGCGCAAATTAATCAGTTTTTTAATCAATATCAGTCACTTAGCAATGATGAGTTACGTAATAAAACGGCAGCGTTTAAGCAACGTATAGCTGCACACCTTAATCATATTGATACGGATATTGTAAATAAAAAACTAGCAGCCGAAGAATTACCAATTGAAGATATTACTGGTAAGGATACTTTTTATAAGCAGATAGACGAATTAAATACAGACAGAGATAAGCAATTAGAAGTCGTATTGCAGGAAATTTTACCAGAAGCTTTTGCGGTGGTAAAAGAAACTAGTCGACGCTTTAAAGAAAATGAAACAATAGAAAGTACAGCCACAGAATTAGATAGAACCTTAGCTATTAAAAAAGATAATATCATTATTAAAGGCGATAAAGCAATCTATAAAAATTCTTGGACAGCAGGTGGAGCCATGGTTAGCTGGAACATGGTGCATTATGATGTACAGCTAATAGGTGGTATGGTTTTACACTCAGGTAAAATTGCAGAAATGGCAACGGGCGAAGGTAAAACACTGGTGAGTACCTTACCCGCTTACTTAAATGCTTTATCTGGACAGGGAGTACATATAGTAACCGTAAATGATTATCTGGCAAAAAGAGATGGAGAGTGGAACGGTCCAATTTTTGAATTTTTAGGTTTGCGTGTTGATTGTATTGATAAACACGAACCCAATAGCGACGAACGTAGGCATGCCTATAACGCGGATATTATTTATGGCACCAACAACGAATTTGGCTTTGATTACCTGCGAGATAATATGGTACACACACCCAAAGAAATGGTACAACGTAAGCACCATTTTGCCATGGTGGACGAAGTGGATAGTGTGCTAATTGATGATGCACGTACACCTTTAATTATTAGCGGACCCGTTGGACATAGTGATAACACCCAGCAATTCTTCGACCTTAAGCCAAGAATTGAAAAATTATTGGATGCTCAACGAAAAGCAGTAAATCAGTTTTTAATTGAAGCCAAGAAAAAAATTAGTGAAGGTAATGATGATCCAAAAGATGGCGGACTAGCTTTGTATAGAGCACATCGTGGTCTTCCCAAAAATGGCGCTTTAATTAAATATTTAAGTGAGCCGGGCAACAGGGTAAAAATGCAAAAAACCGAAAATTATTATCTAGCCGATTCGCAAAAAGAAATGCCTAAGGTAGATGAAGCGTTATTTTTTAATATTGATGAAAAAAATAATCAGGTAGACTTAACCGACCAAGGTATTCAGTTAATTACCAAAAGCGGCGAAGACCCTGACTTTTTTATCATCCCAGATATTGCAACTAAACTTGCAGATATTGAAAAAAGTGCAATGAGTGTAGATGAAAAACTATTGCAAAAAGAAGCATTGTTAAATGATTATGCATTAAAAGCAGATCGCATTCATACCGTGCAGCAATTATTAAAAGCATACACTCTTTTTGATAAAGATGTAGAGTATGTAATTATTGAAGAAGCGGTAAAAATTGTAGATGAGCAAACCGGACGTATCATGGAAGGGAGAAGATATTCGGACGGACTTCATCAAGCTATTGAAGCAAAAGAAAATGTAAAAATAGAAGCTTCTACTCAAACCTATGCCACGGTAACCCTACAGAATTATTTTCGTATGTACCACAAACTCGCAGGCATGACTGGTACCGCAGAAACTGAAGCAGCAGAGTTTTGGAGTATTTATAAACTAGATGTAGTTACTATACCTACTAATGTAACTTGTATTCGTAATGATGAGCAGGATTTTGTTTACAAAACCAAACGTGAAAAATATAAGGCAGTAATTGAAGAAGTTGAAAAATTACGCAGCAATGGAAGACCTTGTTTAGTGGGTACTACCAATGTAGAAGTAAGTGAATTACTTGCACGAATGCTAAAGCAAAAAAATATTCCGCATAATGTACTAAATGCAAAACAACACGGCAAGGAAGCACAAGTGGTAGCCGAGGCCGGTCTTGCAGGTGCTGTTACCATTGCTACAAATATGGCTGGTAGAGGTACTGATATTAAACTTGGGCCTGGTGTTAAAGAAGCAGGCGGTCTGGCCATTTTGGGAACCGAGCGTCACGAAAGTAGACGTGTAGATAGACAATTGCGTGGCCGAGCCGGCAGACAAGGTGATCCTGGAAGCTCTAGCTTTTTTGTTTCACTAGAAGATGACCTAATGCGTATGTTTGGTAGCGAACGAATTGCAGGACTGATGGATAGAATGGGTTACAAAGAAGGTGAAGTGATACAGCATAGCATGATCACAAAATCTATTGAAAGAGCACAAAAGAAAGTAGAGGAAAATAACTTTGGTATTCGTAAAAGATTATTAGAGTATGATGATGTGATGAACAAACAACGTAATGTGGTGTATAAAAAACGTAACCACGCGTTGTTTGGCGAAAGACTTGCACTTGATCTAGATAATTCATTTTACTCCGTAGCTAATGGATTAATTAATTCATTTAAAGAATTAAACGATCACGAAGGATTTAAACTGGCCGCTATTATAAATTTTGGGATAGATACTTTAATTACCCAAGATGAATTAGATAAAGAAGAAATTCATTCATTATCAGAACGGTTATATAATGAAGCCATTATTCAGTACCGACAAAAAACAGATAAACTGGTAAAGCAAACTTTGCCAATTATTAAAAATATAAGAAAAGAGCAAGGCGAGCAGATAGAAAATGTGGCAGTGCCCTTTACTGATGGTAAAAAACAAATACAGGCATTGGCTAACCTTGATAAATATTTAGCAACCGAAGGAAGAGAATTAAATAATTCGCTAGAACGTAATATAACCCTGGCTTTAATTGATGATGCGTGGAAAGAACACTTAAGAGCGATGGACGATTTGCGCCAGAGTGTGCAAACAGCAGGCTATGAACAAAAAGACCCTTTGGTTATTTATAAGATAGAAGCATTTGGAGCCTTTAAACAAATGGACGATGATGTGAATAAAAATATTGTTAGTTTCCTATGCCATGCTCAAATACCAATGGAACAAACTAATGCAGGACAAATACGCGAGGGCCGCGAGCGTAAAACGGATATGAGCAAACTGCGACAACGCAAAGAAGAGTTTAATGGTGCTGGCCTAGAACATTTGACTGCCGAAAATGATTATATAGATCCTTCCCAACAAATAAAACAGGAACCGATACGTGTTGAAAAAGCTCCAGGCCGGAATGATGCTTGTCCTTGTGGTAGCGGGAAAAAGTATAAACATTGCCATGGAAAAGAAGTGTAAAATACTTTTATTGATATTTTAAAAACCGGTTTTTTATTTTTATGATTTTTATAAATAAAGAAAAATTATAACTTTTTTATAATAGGCTTTTTAAGAGTAAATCTTAACCATAAAAATCCAATTATACCTGCAATAAAAGAAGCAATCAAAATAGCGATTTTCGAATTATTAATTACATCAGCATCACTAAATGCTAACAGTGTTATAAATATTGACATTGTAAAACCAATTCCACCTAAAAATCCCGCACCAATTATATTTTTCCATTTAAGATCTGTTGGCAATAGACAAAACCCTAATCCAGCTGCTATAAAAGAGAAAAGAAAAATTCCTAATGGTTTTCCAAATACAAGTCCAGCTATTATACCCAAACTGTAAGTTTGCGCTAATCCACTTTGCCAATTTCCGCCAAGTGAAACACCGGTGTTGGCTATCGCAAATAATGGCAAAATAAAAAATGCAACCGGTTTATGTAAAAAGTGCTGAAGAATAAAAGATGGAGATCTTTCTCCTCCATCACTAAATGGAATGGTAAATGCCAACAAAACCCCTGTGATCGATGCATGAACACCTGAATACAGCATAAAATACCACATTGCAATGCCTCCAATCAAATAGGGAATTAAGTTGTGTAGTTTAAGTTGCTTTAATAAGAGCATACAGCCAAAGATACCCAATGCGATGAAGAGATTGATAAATGCTAACGAAGTGGTATAGAAAACTGCAATAATAATTATTGCACCCAGATCATCAATAACTGCCAATGTAGTTAAAAATATTTTTAATGAGGCAGGAACACGGTTACCCAAAAGAGATAAAATACCAATTGCAAAAGCAATATCTGTAGCAATAGGTATACCTGCCCCTGCTTTGGCAGCTGTTCCAGAATTGAGCAATAAAAATATACCAGCAGGAATAGCCATGCCGCCTAAAGCGCCAAAGAGCGGTAACGCTGCAATTTTTATATTTTTTAATTCACCATGAAACATTTCTCTTTTTAACTCCAATCCGATGAGCAGAAAAAAAATAGCCATTAAGCCATCATTAATCCAATGAATAATTGTGTGGTTGGCTATATTTAAATGCCATAAGTTAATATATACAGTTTGCCAGGGAGAGTTTGCAATTGCAAGAGAAAGCGATGTTACAAAAACTAGGATTAGGCCACTAGCTTTTTCACTGTTAAAGAATTCGGAAAATAGTTTTGATAATCTCATATAATTCATTCATGAGTTATTCAATTAATAACCCGCCTTAGCTCCGCCAATATTTTCAATTGGGTGCCAAGTAGTTTTTATTTCCTGTAAGTCCATTATAAAATAAGGAGATTGTCCACTTGCATCAGTCCATTTTATTTTATTGTAAAGTAAAACTCGTTTTATATTTAACGCCGATTTTTCTTTAATCATTTTTTGTGTTGCAAAGTCTGCTTCACAATAAACTGTTGCATTTACATCCATGTGGTCGGAAAAATAGGAGACAAGCTCTGCTACTTTTCCAGTAAGAATATTTACAACACCACCTGGTAAATCAGAACTGTTTAGCACTTCGGCAAATGTTACCGCACAAAGTGGCATTGTTGCAGATGCTAAAACAATACAACTATTTCCACCGGCGATGATTGGCGCAATTACAGAAACTAATCCTAATAAAGAGTTGTTCTGTGGTGCAATGGCAGCAATAACACCCATTGGTTCTGGTACTGAAAAATTAAAATGTGGTGATGCAACAGGATTTACAGAACTGAATAGTTGCTGAAATTTATCGCACCAGCCACTATAATAAATTAAACGATCAATGCACAAGTTTACTTCTTTTTCAGCTTGTGTTTTTGTGGAGTCCTGTTTTATTAATTCATCAATAAATTGTGCTTTTCTGCCTTCTAGCATTTCAGCAATGCGGTATAAAATTTGAGCACGGTTAAAAGCAGCTCTAGTGCTCCAACTGCCAAATGCATTTCTTGCTGCAACAACGGCGTCTCTAAAATCTTTTCTAGATCCTAAACAAACATTGGCAAGATTTTCTTTTTTACTGTTTGTGGCAATATAATACCTACCAGATTCTGTCCGTACAAATTGACCGTCGATATAAATTTTGTAAGTCTTTAAAATTTCTAATCGTTTATTATTTTTATTTGTAACTGTTGTCATAATTTTTTTAAATTTAAAATCTTAAACTAAATTTATATATGCCGATAACCCATGAAGTCCCCCCTCTCTACCATATCCACTTTCTTTATATCCACCAAACGGAGATGTAGGATCAAACTTATTAAATGTGTTTGCCCAAATAACACCTGCTCTTAATTTTGAGGTAAGATTAAAAATCTTAGAACCCTTGTCTGACCAAACACCTGCCGATAGGCCATAAGCTGTGTTATTCGCTTTCTCTATTACTTCATCATCTGTTCTAAAACTTTGGATAGCAAGCACTGGACCAAAAATTTCTTCCTGTGCAATACGATTTGATTGTGCCACGTTTGTGAAAAGAGTTGGTCTGCAATAAAACCCTTTCTTAGGCATTGCACAGGAACTCTGGTACATTTCAGCACCTTCCTGCAGTCCTATCTTAATATATTTATTAATGATGTCTAATTGTGCTTTTGAGTTGATGGCACCAATATCAGTGTTCTTATCCATTGGGTCGCCAACAATTAAAGTTTCTAATCTATCTTTTAATTTGCGCACCACTTCGTTAAAAACAGATTCTTGTACATATAATCTAGAGCCTGCGCAACATACATGTCCCTGGTTAAAAAAAATGCCATTAATAACTCCTTCTACTGCTTGGTCAAGAGGGGCATCTTCAAAAATAATATTAGCCGCTTTGCCACCTAACTCTAGTGTTGCTTTTTTATTAGTTCCTGCAATGGCACGTTGAATAATTTTTCCAACATCAGTACTACCAGTGAAGGCAATTTTATTTATATCGGCATGATTAACGATTGCAGCACCTGTTACACCTGCGCCAGTAATGATATTTACAACACCTGGTGGAACATCAGCTTCCTGAATAATTTCTGCAAGTTTTAATGCGGTTAGGGAAGTGTTTTCTGCTGGTTTTAAAACAACGGTATTTCCGCAAGCTAGCGCTGGTGCAATTTTCCAGGCAGCCATAAGCAGAGGAAAATTCCATGGAATTATTTGTCCCGCCACGCCCAGAGGTGTGGTCTTTCGGTTTGGAAAAGCATACTCTAATTTATCTGCCCAGCCCGCATAATAAAAGAAATGATTGGCAGCAGTGGGTACATCAAAATCGCGGCTCTCCCTAATTGGTTTACCTCCATCTAAAGTTTCTATAATGGCAAATTCCCTGGCACGTTCCTGTATCATACGTGCAATACGATAGATATATTTTGCCCTCTCTGCAGTCGGCATTTTTTTCCAGGTTTTATCATATGCAGTTCTTGCAGCTTTTACCGCTTTATTTACATCGGCGGTATTGGCTTCTGCAATCATTGATAATTTTTCTTCGGTAGCAGGATTTATGGTTGAAAAATATTTTTTACTCATTGGCCTTTCAAACTTGCCATTAATGAATAGATCGTATTGCGGATCTATTTTAGCAGCCTTTTTACTTTCTGGTGCCGGAGCAAAGTTTTTTACACTGTCGAATTTTAATTTGATCGTATTATTCTTAACTAATTTTGCCATTATATATTTTTTAGAACAATTATATATTTTTTACGCTGAGCTCACAGAGGAGCGGGGTGAGCAGAAAAAAAGGAGATCTCTGCTTTTTTGTGAGCTCAGCGCGAAACTAATCTATTGAAAAATAATTAGCATTTTGATAAATACCTGTTTTCTGTTTCATTAACTGCATTAATATATCATTTGCCAAACTGCTTGCCCCAAATCTAAACCATTCGTTACTCATCCAGTCCTCACCCAAGGTTTCATTTAGCATTACTAAATAATGTAATGCTAGTTTTGATTTTCCAATACCACCAGCGGGTTTCATGGCGATTTTTTTTCCTGTCTTATAATAAAAATCACGTATGGCTTCTAGCATTACCAAGGTAATTGGCATGGTAGCGGCTGGTGAAATTTTTCCTGTGGAAGTTTTTATAAAATCTGCGCCAGCATACATAGCAATATCGCTAGCCTTGCGCACTTTGTCGTATGTAACCAACTCGCCCGTTTCCAATATTACTTTTAAGCGCGCTTTGCCGCAGGCTTCTTTAATAGCAGCAATTTCATCAAAAACATAATTGTATTCTCCTTGTAAAAATTTTCCTCTGGAAATTACCATGTCGACTTCATCAGCGCCATGCTGAACTGCATATTTTGTATCTCTTATTTTTATATCACGTGTCGCCTGTCCGCTAGGAAATGCAGTTGCCACTGATGCTACTTTTACACCCGAACCTTCTAATGCTTTTTTTGCAATTTTTACCATAGATGGATAAACGCAAATGGCTGCTACTGTTGGCAAACCGGGATATACATCATGCAAATGAATAGCTTTATAACAAAGCTGTTTTACCTTTCCATCGGTGTCTTTTCCTTCTAATGTAGTTAAATCAATCATATTTAATGCAAGCATTAAACCATTTAATTTAGTTTCATTTTTTATGCTTCGTTTGGTAAATCTCGATGATCTTTCTTCAATGCCTACCTGATCAATATGAGGGGGTAGTAAAAAATCAGGAATTATTTTCGTTGAGATCATTTGTAATTGATTAAAATTCCTTGAAGACTATTTAAAATTATTTTTAAGATGTTAATGCCTCTAACGATTTTATAACTAGTTTTTCTACAGCCGCATTACTATCTTTTGAATATTCTTTTACCACACGGTTTGCAATGATAACATTTATGCTTAAACATTCGTGCCCCATCAATTTGCCCAAGCCATAAATGGCCGATGTTTCCATTTCAAAGTTAGTTATTCGGTGCCTATTAAAATTGAAATGTGTAAGCTTATCAATAAGCCCCGGACTACTTAAATCCAAACGCAATACCCGGCCTTGTGGTCCAAAAAATCCCGGACAGGTTACTGTAATGCCTTTGTGAAAATTATTGCCGAATTTTTGTAACAAAATTTCACTGCCATTAAAAGCATATGGGTTGGTGATGCCCTTATCTAAATGGGTTTGTGCAATAAAAGCCTCAACCAATTCTTTATCTGCCAAAGTTTTTTCATAGCTGTAAAAATTAAGTAGGTTATCTAAACCTAAGCCATGTGTTGATGCAACAAAACTATCAACGGGAATATCTGCCTGTAATGATCCCGAAGTGCCAAAACGGATAATGTTAAGTTTGGTTAATTCATTTTTTATTGATCTTGTCTCAAAATCAATGTTTACTAAAGCATCTAGTTCGTTAAAAACAATATCAATATTATCGGGACCAATGCCAGTAGATATAACTGAAATATGTTTATCACCTATATAACCGGTGTGGGTTATAAATTCGCGATGTTGTAACTGGTACTCAATTTTATCAAAATGAGTAGAAATTTTTTTCACTCTAGCTGGATCGCCAACCACAATTATGGTATTAGCCAATTCTTCGGGCCTCACATCTAAATGATAAATGGCACCGCGACTGTTAATAATTAATTCTGATTCTGCAATTTTTTGCATACGCTAATCATTAGTTAACAAAGATACAATAAATGGGAAGGCTTTGTAACGCTTATAGGGAATACATAAAATTTAAAAGCAGAATTAATTAATAATCCTGCTTTTTTAAAATTTATATTTTTTTTATTTTATCCCATACTTGGTCTTATACTTTTCTGCTAACTGCTTTTGTTTATTATCTAAATCAATTTTTCTGCCCTGTATAAAAGCTTGTGTAATAATATTGGTACGCATATCTAAAATATCACCCTCGCTTACAACGATGTTGGCATCTTTACCGATTTCAATGCTGCCAGTTTTGTCGGCAATGCCTAATATTGTTGCTGCATTTAAAGTGATGGAGCTAAGTGCTTCTTCTTTGCTTAATCCGTATGTTGCTGCTGTGCCTGCATTAAATGGTAGGTTGCGGTAACGGCTGTTGCCATCGTCGTCATTAATAGTAAACAGCACACCTGCTTTTTGCAATAGGCCAGGTGTTTTATATGGTTGATCAATATCATCATCAATCATCGCGGGTAAATCATGCAACTGGTTTAATATAATCGAAATATTATTTTGCTTTAAAATATCTGCTATCTGCCAGCTATCAACTGCGCCAACCAACACCACATCAAAATCAAATTCTTTTACAAAATCAACAGCTAGCAGCATTTCTTTTACAATGTTACAATGAATAAAAAGTTTTTGTTTTTTATCAAATAAATTTCTAACGGATTCAAATTTTGTATTTGTATTTTCGTGTTTACTTTCTGTTAGGTATGCTTTTGCTTCCCGAAAAAATATTTTTACTTTTTCAATTTGTTCTAAACCGCTTTTTACTGGATCGGCTGCTGGCTGCTGCCCGCCAAATCCACCTCTGCCACCCCGACTACCACTGCGTACTAATAGAGAAGGCATACGTAAATGTATGGCCACATCCATTTTATACGCCGCATCTTCCCAGTTCCATGCATCTAATTGAACAACGGATGAAGAACCCGAAATGATGCCTCCATCAGGGATTACATTCGCTAATAAAATACCATTGCTACGTAGGGTGTTAATCACTTTTGAGTCGGTATTGTAGGCAACAATTGAACGAATGCTTGGATTCATATCTCCAATCTCTGTACCATCAATAGTTGATCGGGTACTATTAACTTCTATTAAACCCAATTGCGAGGCCGTTAAAATTAAACCTGGATAAAGGTGCTTTCCTACACAATCTATAACCTTTGCGTTGGTTGTATCAGCAGCTGTACTTACTGCAGTTATTTTTCCGTTTGTAAAAATTACAGTGCCGTTATTTATAATTTTTCCGTTACCAATGTGTATGGTTGCATTTGTTAAAGCAATCGTTTCTTGCTGTGCGTTTGCAGGTAAAATAGTTTCCTGCGCAGATACATGGATAAAGAAGCAGATTAAAAAGGTTACCATAATAATCCTATTGTATCTGATTTTAGCTTTAGTATATTTCATATTAAATTATTTAGAGCTTAATTTGATTTGTTTATTTAAATACCTAGTGTTTTTTTATGTTTAGTGAATGATGTAGGCTTAATTATTATTTTCTAGATCATCAACGTCAATCCCTAATAATCCATGACTATGATAGTGATCGCCACAGGTATTAATAATTTCATACCTTGGCCTAGCCCCTCTAAAATTTCCAGCACCGCCAGCACCTGGTGTTGCTGATTTTTTTGCAATAGTTAGTTTTTGAATTAACCTTGCTTTTTCATTTTTATTTTGAATGCGCATTGCCGCATCTTTGTCCCTATCAAAATAAATAATCCCATCAACAATTGTTTTTTCAGCCTTGGCATATATAGATAATGGGTTATCACTCCAAAGGACTAAATCAGCATCTTTACCCACTTTTATGCTACCCACTTTGTTATCAATGTGTAACATTATTGCTGGATTAATAGTTATCATTTTAAATGCATCTTCTTCGCTCATGCCACCATACTTAATACTCTTAGCTGCTTCTTGATTTAGTCGTCTTGCCATTTCTGCATCATCCGAATTAATGGCTACATTCAAACCAACTTTGTGCATGATGTAGGCATTGTATGGAATAGCATCTACTACTTCCATTTTATAATTCCACCAATCGCTAAAGGTTGATACATTGGCGCTATGCGCTTTCATTTTATCTGCTACTTTATATCCTTCTAGAATATGCGTGAAGGTGTTTACAACAAAGCCAAATTTATCTGCTACTTTCATTGTTGCATTAATTTCACTTTGCACATAAGAGTGACAGGTAATAAATCTTTTTTTATTCATTATTTCTACCAAAGCATCTAATTCCAAATCTCTGCGAACAATAATAGGAGTAGCGCCTTTTTTCTTATTATTGTCTTCAGCGGCTTTTAAACTTGCCTGGTAATCAACTGCTCTGGTAAAAGCATCCATCAACACTTGGTCAACGCCCATACGGGTATCCGGAAAACGGGGATTACCCTGCGTACTTGAACTTCTTTTTACATTTTCGCCCAGTGCAAATTTTATAAATGGATCGGCATCTGCAAATTTCATATCCTGGTCATTAGCACCCCAGCGTAATTTTATTAATTGCGTTTGTCCCCCAATGGTATTAGCCGAGCCATGTAAAATATGAGAACTTGTTACTCCTCCGCTCAACTGACGGTAAATATTCATGTCATCGGGGTTCAAGTTATCACCTATCCTTACTTCTGATGTAACACTTTGTCCGCCTTCATTTGTTGAAGAAGATGCTATATGCGAATGTTCATCAATAATACCTGCAGTAACATATTTACCAGTGCCATCAATAATTCTGGCTGTAGTATCTGTTAAGTTTTTTGCAACAGCAATAATTTTGCCATTTTTTACTAAAACATCGGTGTTATTTAAATTACCCTCCTTTTCGTTGGTCCAAACGGTTGCATTTTTAATTAAAATATTTTCAGCCTTAGGCATTTGCTCCCAGCCATAACTTAAAAATGGATAGGTTACTTTTCCAAGCACTACAGGTTGTTTAGGCTTTAAACTATCTGCTTTTGCTTCTGTTTTTTTATCAAAATTAGCAGTCCAGGTAAATACATTTCCTGCAGCGTCACTGCCCCTGCCATTCCATATTTTTCCAGTTGCAACACCACTTAGTATTGTCTCCTTTGCATTAGGCCCGCGGCCTTCGACATAGCTTAATTTTACTAATTTTCCATCGTAACTGTATTTTCCTGCCAGGGTGTCTTTACCCATAAAACTGGCAATTCCCGCATCTTTCAGATCTACAGAAAATGTTTTTACCCCTCCATTTGTATTTGCAGTTAAAGTGTAAATACCTTTTACATCATACCAATTTTCATCTTTAATAGAATTCTTTAAGCCCTGTGTCCAGTTTTGTAACAACACTGTTTTTTCAGCAAATATGGGTCCTGAAGTAATTAAAAAATTAGCAATTTTGCCTGCATCTAAACTTCCAATTTTATCATACATGCCCAGCATAGTTGCCGGTGTTTTTGTAAGTGCCTCCAATGCTTTTGCCTCTGTTAATCCATATTCCATAGCTTTGCGAAGATTAGTCATAAACTCTGTAACGTTAGATAAATCAGCTGTGGTTAAACTAAACCCAATGCCTGCTTTTTCAAAAGCTGCAGCATTTCCAGGGGCCTGTTCCCAATGTTTAAGATCATCTAATCCAACAAATCGTAAATCATTCGGATCATCTACATCCATGGCAACAGGATAATTTAATGATAAAATAAATAACGCTTTTGTTTGTGCCATTTCTTTAATACGTTGATACTCGTTGCCACCGCCTTTAATAATAAACTGCACACCAAATTCATCTCCAATTTTATCTGCTCTTAAATCATTCCATTTATCTCCTGCTTCAAAAATTTGAGGTAGATTTTGATTATCGTTCCAGCTTTTTAAGGATAAATTTACACCCTCAGAACTTGGATTGCTTTTGTACCATTGGGCATCTAAGTAAGTTTGACGAAGCAAAGCGATACTACCCATCATTGAACTTGGATAACTTTGCGCTGATGTGCCCCTGTTGAAAGAATAATGTGCTGCTGCTCTATCTTTTAGTATTATAAAATTATCGGGTTGGTTGGCTAATGTTACAAATGCGCTTGTTCCCCGGGCAATACCGTCTTTCTGATGGGTTAGCACAGCGCCAAAACCTATATCTCTTAATGCTTTTGCTTTTGTATCATCGGCAGTAAAAATTTTATATGCTTCTGTTTCACTTTTAATAGATTGGTTCCAACCATAAGCTCCTTTGGTGTTTGAGGTTAGCTGCTGTGTACGAAAAAAAGCACCTGCGCCACTTGCTGTTTGTTGGCGTTCGGCCGACGCCATCCCGTAGTCGCTGTAAATGTCGATAAATGCAGGGTAAATATATTTGCCAATACAATCAATAACTACAGCTTCTTTTGGAATAGTAATATTATTTCCAACTGCTTCAATTTTTCCCTGGCGAATAATCAATGTTGCATTTTGCACTAAGGTTTGGCCATCTCTTACAATGGTGGCATTTGTAAAGGCATAGCAGCCGTTTTTGGGATTTGCTACATCATTTACTGGGTACGTTTCCTGTGCTTTAATGTGCTGGGAAGTACTGGATAAAAATAGAAATCCGATCAAAATTTTTTTAATCTTTTGCATGCAGTATGTTTTATGTTGTTTTGATTTGAGATGATAAATATAATAAATGATTAGATGTAATTAATACCATTTATATAATAAAGGTTGTCTAATTCGTATTTTTGTAAAACGCAAATTAAATTATGAGAATAGAGAAATATATAGAACACACAGCTTTAAAGCCTGATACCTGTATAGGCGACATAAAGGCTGTTTGCAAAGTAGCAATTGAATATAAACTACCTGGAGTTTCCGTACCTCCCTTGTTTGTAAAAAAAGCAAAAATATGTACTGCCAAAACGGGGATCAACATATCTACCGTTATTGGCTATCCCTTTGGATATTGTGCCATAGAAGCTAAAATTGCAGAAATAGTGATGGCTATTATTGATGATGTTGATGAAATTAAAATGGTAATCAACCTAAGCGCTGTTAAAAATAATGACTGGCAGTTTTTAGCTAACGAAATAAATACCGCTCTTCCTATTATCAGAAATAGAGGTAAAAAAATTACCGTAATCTTTGAAACTTCCTTATTAACCGCTGCTGAAATAATAAGTGCTTGTGATATGTATGGAGCAGCCGGAGTTGATTTTATTCAAGTTGATACCGGTTTTATAGAAAATAAGTTGGTTATAGAAAATTTAGCATTAATACGAAAAAATTTAGCAGCTAGTATTCAAATAAAAGTAGGTGCAGATATTAAAAATTATATCTTTGCCAAAGAACTAATTAAAGCAGGTGCCAATTATTTTTGCTGTAATAATAGTCTTAAATTAATAGCGGAGTCTTTACAAAAAAATTGATGAAATAGCTTTTGTAAATTTAAATATCATGAACAAAATAGTTGCTTTATTTCTTGTTACAATAGCTCCATTTTGCCTTCTTGCTCAAATGATTTCCATAGATACTAATGTGGTATATAAAGTAACGGTTTCTAAAGACCCTCGATTAGATATACTTGCCAAAACGGAAGTAGACATAAATATTATGGCTACTCGCTTTGTAAAAGGCTATCGATTATTTGTTTTAAAAACTAACAACCGCGATTATGCTATGAAGGTGAGATCCTATCTGCTACAAAATTTTCCAGATGAAAAAGTAATTATGTCTTATCAGTCCCCATTTATTAAAATAAAATTTGGCAATTTTGAGGAATTGAATGATGCTGAAAAATATAAAGATTTGCTTATTAAAGCAGGGATAATTACAGGTAATATTTATGTGGTGCCTGATACCGTTGAGTTAAAGCCCGACAGGATTAATAAAATTGAGAAATAGTCGGTTGTTTATTAAATTGATTGCTAGAAACAACTCTTTTTAATTTGATACTTTAAATTTATATCTAAACAATGATAAAACAACAAATACAACAGCTGGCAAAAAAATATGCCAACGAATTTATTGATATACGCCAATTAATACACGCTAATCCCGAATTGAGTTATAAAGAGTTTGAGACCTCGCTTTTTGTTCAAAAAAAATTAACTGAATTTGGAATTCCCTTTGAAGTAAAAGCTACAACAGGTGTGGTGGGCTTAATAAAAGGAAAAAATCCAGACAAAAAAATCATTGCACTGCGTGCCGATATGGACGCCCTTCCCATTACAGAAGAAAATGATGTGCCTTACAAATCAAAAAATATGGGGGTAATGCACGCCTGTGGTCACGATGTGCATACAACGTGTTTGTTGGGGGCAGCAAAAATATTAAGTGAGCTAAAAACAGAATGGGAGGGTACGGTAAAATTAATTTTTCAGCCTGGGGAAGAAAAAAATCCCGGGGGGGCAAGTATTTTAATAAAAGAAGGCGTGCTGGAAAATCCCAAACCGAGTTCCATTTTTGCTTTACATGTACACCCCGGTGTAGAAGTTGGTCGCTTAAGTTTTAGAGGAGGGATGATTATGGCGAGCGCCGATGAAATTTATATTACCATAAAAGGCAAGGGTGGACATGCTGCCGCACCAAATCACACAGCCGATACTATATTAATTGCATCTCATTTAATTGTAAGTCTGCAACAAATTGTAAGCAGAAATAATAGTCCATTTAATCCAACTGTATTATCCATTACTTCTTTTCAAGGTGGTAATACAACTAATGTAATTCCTAGCGAAGTAAAGCTGATGGGTACTTTTAGGGCGATGGATGAAGATTGGCGTTTTAAGGCGCACGAGCTTATTAAAAAACAAACAGTAGAACTGGTAACTGCAATGGGAGCCGAAGCTGAAATTAAAATTGATGTGGGTTACCCCTTTGTACTTAACGATGAAGAATTGAACGCATTTGCTCGAAAAAAAGGGGAAGATTTTGTTGGTGTCGAAAATGTTGAAACTACAGAACTGCGCATGGGTGCCGAGGATTTTGCATATTACTCTCATCAGATACCCGGTTGTTTTTTTAGAATTGGAGCCGGCAATAAAGAAAAAGGTATTACCAGCGGTGTGCATACGCCTACTTTTAATATTGATGAAGGAGCTATTGAAATCGGCATGGGAATGATGGCTTGGTTGGGGGTAAGTTAACCTCTCCCTAGACCAGCGCTCAATATTATTAATCTTTGCACCATTTTCGGGTTAATAAACTAAAAACAAAAATAAAAATTACATTCTACGGCGCAGTTCGTTCAGTAAATGGATCAAAGCAAGTACTTACTTTAAATAATGGAAAGAAATATCTACTAGATTACGGATTGTTTCGGGGTATAGTAAAACAAACCGATGTGATGAACAGAAACTTTGGTTTTGAAGCAAGCGAAAGAACTGACCTTATTTTATCTAATGCTCATATTTATCATTTTGGATTGATTCCTAAGCTTGTAAAATATGCTTTTATAGGTAAAGTATTTTGTACGACTGCAACTAAGGAATTGCCTTACGCCTAATGAGAAATGGATTTTAAAATATTGAAGTGCAAGAATTGCATTACGAAACAGAGCTTAACTAAATCTATTTAGTCCAAAAGCTTGTATGCTTATCGATGTGTTTTTTTTTGTAATGATTTCAGTTACTAACTTTCCAGTGCCCGTTCCTTCTGATATACCTAACATGGCATGACCTCCTGCAATAACTACATTATCAAGATTTACAACTTTATCTATATAAGGTAATCCATCTGGTGTAACTGGTCGCAAACCATTCCATATATTTTCCGTAGCAGGAAAATTAATTTTTAATCCAGGATAAAAACTTTTTGCAGAATCAAAAATGCCCTGCATTCTATTTATTAATACTTTATTATTGATGCCACTTAATTCCATTGTTCCGCCAATGCGAAGTTGATGTCCCCAGGGTGTTATAGCGCATCTACCATCAACTAAAATTGCTGGATATTTAATGTTTTTTTCTACATGTTCATAAGTATAGCTATACCCTTTTCCTGGCTGTAATAATAGTTTTATACCCATCATTTTAGAAACTATAGATAACCAACTTCCGGTTGATAAAACAATTTGTTCGCAATCAAATTTTCCTTTATCTGTAATTACAGCTGTAATTTTATTATTTAATTTTTCAAATCCGGTAACGCAAGTATTTAATTTAAATTGAACCCCTTTTTTATCTAAATATTCTTTTAAAGCAACCATCATTTTTCCCGGATTAAAATGACAATCATCTTTAAATAAAACAGCCCCTGCAACATTCAACTCTAACTCAGGTTCCAATTGTTGAACTGCAGCTTTGTTTAGTCTTTCCACTTTTAACCCAAACTTTTCTGCTTCATCTGCTAGATGAAATTCATAGTCAAGCGTTTTTTGCATTTTACACATCATTAGGCACCCCTTTTCTTCCATGTTAAAAACATCTCCAATTTCGTTGCGCATATCATTTATTAATCCTCTGCTTAACTGAAGTAAATTGTTGAGATGGGGTGCATTTTTTTTAACAGTTAAAGCATTGCTATTTTTCCAAAAATGATAACCCCATTGCATCAATGGCCAGCTTAGTCTTGGCTTTATGTAAAATGGACTGCTGCTGCTAAGCATGTGTTTGAGACCCTCGGCTATAATACCAGGACTAGCTAATGGGATAAAATGACTTGGAGACATATATCCCATGTTGCCAAAAGAACAACCATCGGTAATATCACCACGTTCAATAACCGTTATTTCGTAACCTTCTTTTTGTAAATAGTAGGCACTGCATAAACCTATTATACCAGCACCAATAATTGTAATTTTCATTTTCTTATTTTTGCAAACTATTTCTTAATTTAGTATAGCAAATATTTATTTTAAAAAATAAGTAATCTTTTTTAGTATTTTAAAAGCTAATCTATTTACTTAACTACAATACCTGAAAACCAAAAGCATACGGATCATCTTTCTCGTCAATAGTAATCGTATTATATCCATAAATTCTTGCCCACCCCTCAATGCTTGGCTTAATTGCTGGGTTGTTGCTAACTAATAACTCTTCCTCAATTCTGCCTATAAATTTACTCCCAATAATACTCTCATGTATAAATTCATCCCCCTTTTTTAATAATCCTTTAGCATACCATTGTGCCATACGGGCCGATGTGCCTGTGCCACAGGGACTACGATCAATGCCCTTATCTCCATAAAAAACTGCATTGCGTGCGGTGGATGTTTTATCAAGCACACCACCTGTCCATAAAATATGACTACAACCATTTATTGTTTCATCTTCGGGATGAACAAAATGATATTTATCATTAATGTTTTTTCGTAGTTCTCTAGACCAGCTTATTAATTTATCTGCAGTGTGAAATTCAAGTCCTTTAAAATTTTTCTGTATATCTATAATTGCATAAAAATTTCCACCGTAGGAAACATCAATAATTAACTCTCCTAAACCTGGGCAATTTACAGTTAATCCTGTTTCAGCTAAATACGAAGGCACATTGGTAAGCTTTACAGATTTTACTTTGCCATCAATTTCTTTATAAGTAATTAAGACAAGACCTGCAGGGGCTTCCATCTTTACTACACCTGGTGTTTTTGGCTTTATTAATCCAGCTTCAATCGCAATGGTGATAGTGCCAATGGTACCATGTCCGCACATGGGCAAACAGCCACTAGTTTCTATAAATAAAACAGCCACATCGTTTTGTATATCATGAGGCGGATATAAAATACTGCCACTCATCATATCGTGGCCACGGGGTTCAAACATAAGGCCCTTACGAATCCAATCATAATCTTTTAAAAAATGCTGACGTTTTTCACTCATGTTGTTGCCACTAAGCTCGGGGCCTCCATGCTTTACCAATCTTACAGGGTTTCCACAGGTATGGGCATCAATGCAAATAAATGTTTGTTTCATATTTCTATTAAATCTTTATTATTATTACCTTTTGGATGGTTTAAAACGCTCCATGTGTTGTTTTTACCTTCAAGAGTTTTTTAGTAATTCATATATATTCCATAAATTTACTTTATGGAACAATACGGAAAGATTTTATTATTTGCGATGCCCGTTTTTCTAATATTAGTTTTGTTAGAAAAATGGTATGGCTGGTACAAAGGAAATGAAAAAGTATATAACATGGATATGTTGAGTAGCCTTACTTCTGGCATCACTATGGTTACCAAAAATATATTGGGATTAAGTATTACTATTTTAAGCTACGAATTGCTGGTAAATAAACTTGCATTAACGCAAATTAAACCTAGCTGGCTTACTTTTCCAATTGCTTTTATTGCAATAGATTTTTCACATTATTGGATTCATCGTCTCGAGCATAAAATAAATTTTTTCTGGAACAGTCATATTGTTCATCACAGCAGCGAAGAATTTAATTTGGCCTGTGCCTTACGCCAACCCATTTCTTCTTTCATAAAATTATTTACTTTTCTTTTGCTGCCCGCGGCTTTACTAGGGGTTCCATCCATAGTAATTGCAACAATTACCCCAATTCATTTTTTTGCTCAATTCTGGTATCATACCCGCTATATTGACCGTATGGGATTTATAGAAAAAATCTTGGTTACCCCTTCTCATCATCGTGTACATCATGCCATTAACAAAGAATATTTGGATAAAAATTTATCGCAAATATTTATTGTATGGGATAAACTTTTTGGCACTTTTCAGCAAGAACTCCCTGATGTGCCACCTGTTTATGGCATCACACGCCCTGTGCAAACATGGAACCCTATTAAAATAAACGCACAACACATGTGGTTGTTAATTACTGATTCCTGGCGTACAAAAAGTATAAAAGATAAATTTCGTATCTGGGTTATGCCCACCGGCTGGCGACCTGCTGATGTGGAAGAAAAATATCCTGTTTTTAAAATTAACGATGTGTATCATTTTGAAAAATATGGCAAAAAAAATCCCCTAGTTTTATCTACCTGGACGTGGGTTCAAATGTTAATCTTGTTCTTTTTTGTAAGTTACCTTTTAGGTAATATAGCAACTATTGGTAATCCTAATATGTTTATATATGGCTTCTTTGTTTTTATGTATGTTTATGCCTTAACAGAACTTATGGATGGTAGTAAATATGCAATAGTTTGGGAATTTTTGAAAGCAGCTATTGGAATTGCTGCTATTTTTTATATTGGAGACTGGTTTGGTGTAAATAGTTTTTATCCTTGGGTTAGCAAAGCGCTTATTGGGTACTTTATTCTATCTGTTGGCGTAACAGGCTGGCTTGCTATTTACAAAAAAAATGATGCTAGTTCGCTAATATTAGCTTCTTAAAGGTTATATCGGGTCTTTTGTAAATTCATTATTTACCGTTCTCCATATTCCAAATGTATTTTCATTTTTTAATTCATCGGGCAATAAATTATTACTCCAGTTTTGAAAAGCAATTGGTCTCGCAAAACGTTTAATACCATCTGCACCAACTGAACTAAATCTATTATCTGTTGTGGCAGGAAAGGGCCCTCCATGGTGCATACTTAAACAAACCTCTACCCCAGTCGGTACGTTATTTAGGATAAAACGACCACAAATATTTTTTACAGTCTCTACCAATTCGGTATTGTCTTTTACCTCATTTTCGGTAGCCATAAAAGTTGCTGAAAGCTGCCCTTCTAAACTTTCTGCTACTTCAATCATTTCTTTCATGTCTTTGCAACGAATAACAATAGAGTAGGGGCCAAATACTTCCTGGTGTAATACGGGATTATTTAAAAATGTTTGTCCGCTAGCTGTTGCAATAGTTGGCAAGCCCTGGTTTTCTAGTACCATGGTTTCAGATTCTGCAACTAAATGTACATCCTCTTGTAATAAAGCATTGTCTTTATTTTTTTTATACGCATTTACTATTCCATTGTGCAACATCGACGATGGCTCTATTTTTTGTATAGCCTTTCCTAAGTCATGAATAAAAGTTTGAAGTGCATCGCCTTCAATACCTATGATTAATCCTGGATTAGTACAAAATTGCCCAACACCCATAGTAATAGATCCTGCACACATCATAGCAATTTCATTAGCAGCAGATTTTAATTTTTCGGGCAATAAAAAAATCGGATTTATGCTACCCATTTCAGCAAATACAGGAATAGGTTCTTTGCGTTGATTGCCCCAATCAAATAATTGTGTACCTCCTAAATAGGAGCCGGTAAATGCAACTGCTTTTGTATACGGATGCGAGACTAAATTTTTTCCTACCTCAAAACTTGCGCCATATACATGTGTAAAAATACCTTTAGGCATTTGGCATTTATCCGCAGCAAGTAAAATAGCAGTAGCAACTAAGTTGGATGTTTGTGCATGTGCCGGATGCGCTTTTAAAATTACTGGGCAACCAGCTGCAAAGACACAAGCCGTATCGCCGCCGGCAGTTGAATAAGCAAATGGAAAGTTACTCGCGCCAAAAACTACTACTGGCCCTAGTGGCACAAGCATTTTTCTGATATCTGGTTTTGGAGGGGTTTTATCCGGAATCGCCGTATCAATACAAGCATTTAACCAACTCCCTTTTTCGCAAGCTTCTGCATAGCTATTCAATTGAAAAATAGTTCTTGCTCTTTCACCTCTTAATCTTGCTTCAGGTAAATTAGTTTCGGCCATTGCCGTTTGTATCAGTGCATCGCCACAACTATCTAATTCAATAGCAATGGTCCTCATAAAATCTGCACGTTGTGTTAACGAAAATTTTCTGTACAAATGAAAAGCCTTCCATGCATTTTGCATTATATTTTCTATCTCAGTACTTGTGGCATCTTTAAACATATTAATAAATTTCTTTAATACTTCTTCCTGTCAATCGTCAACTCTTAACTTAATTTTGGTCTTGTTGTAATCCCGTCGTTAATTATTTTTAAAATTTCTTCTCTTTCTTGTCCTATTAATGTTAATCTTGGTGGTCGTACATTTTCTGACCCAATACCTGCCTGGGTTTCAGCTAGTTTTATGTATTGTACCAATTTTGGATGAATATCTAGTTCTAATAAAGGCATAAACCATCGATAAATTTTTGTAGCTTCTTCAATTTTTCCTGCTTTTACTAAATTGTAAATGGCAACTGTTTCTTTAGGGAAAGCACATACCAAACCTGCTACCCAGCCATCAGCGCCTAAGCATAGTTCTTCCATAGCGATGGTATCAACACCGCAAAGAATTTTAAACCTATCGCCAAATTTATTTTTCATTCTGGTTACATTAGATACATCTCTGGTTGATTCCTTTACCGCTTGAATATTTTCGCAAACTTTCAACTCCATAAACATATCTAGGGTTACTTCTATTTTATAATCAACGGGGTTATTATAAATCATTATAGGCAGCTCGATTGATTGTGCAATGGTTTTAAAATACACAACTGTTTCCCGGTGATCAGTTTTATATCTCATGGGTGGCAGCATCATAATTCCTTTAGCGCCCCATGCCTTAGCATAAAGTGCTTGCTGCAATGCTTCTTTTGTACTTCCTTCTGCAATGTTTAATATAACGGGTACTTTACCATTGCATTTGCCTACAGCAAATTTTACTAATTGCTCCTTTTCAGCAGTAGTTAATACACTAGCTTCGCCTAGTGTGCCACCTAAAACAATGCCATTAACGCCGGCTTCTAATTGTGCCTGTAAATTTTTCTCAAATAGCGGCAGGTCCAAAACATCATCAGATGTAAATTTGGTAGTAAGTGCAGGAAAAATTCCTTTCCATTCGATAGCCATATTAAGTATGATTTTATTATTGTGCAAACTACATAAAATCGGAGAAAAAAATGCCTAATAATTTTTGAAAGTTTTTTTTATTTAATATATGCCTACGCTGTTTATTTAATTGTTTTAAATCTGTACGAAAATCTCAATGAAATATAGTTTTTGAGTGCGTTTTTTTCAACTCCTAGTCGCCCGAAATATCTATCATATTTTTTTGAATAAGTTATTCCATAATAAAGACTATGGTTGGCGGTATCTTTATTTAAAATAAATCTCTATAATTCAAAATAACAACCAATTTTTCAGTCAAACTTAAACCTGTAGTAAATTTGCAGAGGTAAGATTGTTTTGAATTATCTCCAATTCATTCTGGGAGAATATCGTTCTATAATTAAGTATATCAGTATCGTGCCGTTGAATTAGAGTTAATATCAAATTAATTACTGTAAAAAATCGATTGAATTGATCTGAAGGCATTCTATTGATGTGGTTGTAATTGGTCTATTTTTTTATTCATTATATAAAACCATAACGGCGGAAACAAGGCTAATATAATACTACCTGGATACCCTGTGGGTAGCTGAGGTGCATCTTCATGATGTTGCAGTATTTGATATTTTTTACTGGCTAGGTAATGATGATCGCTGTGGCGACTCAACTCAAATAACATCAGTCTGCCCAAAATATGATTGCTGTTCCAGCTATGATGGGGCATTGTTCTTTCGTAAGTTCCATCTTTGTTCTGCTTGCGCTGTAGGCCATAGTGTTCAATATAATTTACTGTTTCAAGTAATAAAAAACCAATTGTAGCGGCAATAAAAAAATAAATAGTTATTGGCCATCCAAATAGCAACAAAATTATTGTTATAAATGACAGTTGAATAATTTGTACCTGCAACATTTCATTTCGCCAATTAAAAATAGATATTTTTTTCTTCTTCATTTCTTTGTTTGCAATTTTCCAGGCAGAGAGGTATGAAAAAATAATGGTGCGAAAATAAAATGCAAAAACTGATTCATTGTAGCGAGCGCTACTAGGATCTTTGATAGTAGCAACATTTTTATGATGCCCCTTATTATGTTCAATAAAAAAATGCATGTAAAGCGACGTGAGCAACAATGCTTTGGCAAAAAACTGTTCGTAGGTATTTATTCGGTGCCCAAGTTCATGTGCCACGTTAATGCCAAAAGTAGCGCATAATAAACCCATACTTGCAATACGCCCAGTGGTCTCCCACCATGAAAGACTAGTTGTCTTCAGGGAGGTTAAAAAAATATACAATGATATAAATTGTAATAGAACAATTAAATACAGTAAGTAATCATAAAATTTATCTTTTTTGGAGAGTTCTTCTTCAGCTCTGCTCATATTTTTTTTATTTGGCTGTATAATTAGTTCACTTAACGGTATAAATATCCACGCATATATTGTTGGGCTCCATGTGAGCCAGCCAGTCTTTGTAAAAGCCAACCAGGCTAATAGAAAAATAATTAACGGAGATATATATTTTAAGGATTTTAGTCGCATCTTAGTTTTATTGATATAAAGTTAATCGATTAGAATTCATTTTATAAATTTAATTGCTTATTTAATCAATCGCTTTAATTATTTGAATAGAAGCTTGTTTAAGTCCCCCCTTAAATTTATACTATTAGAAAGTAAAACTATCAATTTGCTGATTATTTATAGTTCTCACATTTACCAAATGAACTAATAAGGAACTTACTTGTTATTTTTAAAAGAATAAAAATGAAGTATCTGTATTTTACCATTACACTAATAACCTTATACATTGTTTTTCAATCATTTATATCAGCGAATGCGCTTAAAACAGAAAAGCAGCCGTATAGGTTGGTGTTAAAAGAAACCAATTTTGAGATTCGATTTTATCCAACAGCAATTATAGCTACGGTGTATTCGGATGCTACGGATTATAAAGGGCTATCAACTAATGGTTTTAAAAAGTTGGCCAAATTTATTTTTGGCGGTAATCAACAAAAAGAAAGTATTTCAATGACTGCTCCTGTTAGGATGAGTATGTCTGAAAAAGGGTCAAGCATGAGTTTTGTGATGCCAGAAAAATACAACATAAAAAGTTTACCTACTCCGAACGATAAAAATATTCAAATTCAAAATACTCAGCCAGAGTATTTAGCCGTAATAAGGTTTAGTGGCTATGCTACAGATGCGAAAATATCAGTTTACAAAAATAAACTAGAACAAATTTTAGCCCAAAAGCAAATACGAATTAAAGGAGCATTTAATTTTTTTGGTTACAATGCGCCCTTTCAATTTGCAGGCAGAACAAATGAAATAGCTATACCTATAGAATGGAAAGAATAAGCATTGGTGGCGTGTAGTTAAATCAATGTAGAGAGTTCAATCATTAACAATTAAAACAAAAATGACATGGAACAAAAGCCAAAACAATCTAAAGACAATTTCAGTTAGGCTTTAAATTATGAAATAAACAAAATTCGCTGAAACCCTTTACTAATAAGGTTTTTACGTATAAAAAAAGCCCCAATAAAATTGGGGCTTTGTACCACGTACGGGATTCGAACCCGTGACTCCTCCGTGAAAGGGAGGCGTCTTAACCCCTTGACCAACGCGGCATTTATTGCTAAAGGACGGCAAAGATAGTATGTGGCAGTTTTTTAGCCAAATAATTTAAAAAAACAATTGATAATTAAATTATTTTTGTAAAATTATACATAAAATAGGCATTGCTGACACTGCATTACAGGCAATTATGCACATAAATTATTAATTAAAAATATTCCCACCAAATTAACGCTTACATATTCGTAATTTTGCAACTCAATTTCAAATTCAAATAAAACATATGAGTACAGTAAAAGTTGCTATCAACGGATTTGGCCGCATCGGCCGCTTAGTTTATCGCCAAATATATGATATGAAAGGTATTGATGTTGTAGCCATCAACGATTTAACAAGCCCCGCAGTACTAGCCCATTTATTAAAATATGATAGTGCACAGGGTCGTTTTGGTCAAACTGTAACATCTACCGACAATGCCATAATAGTTAATGGCGATGAGGTCAAAGTTTATGCACAAAAAGACCCTGCCCAAATTCCATGGGGTCAACATGAAGTTGATGTGGTTATTGAATGTACCGGTTTTTTTACCGATAAAGCAAAGGCCGAAGCTCATTTAACAGCAGGTGCCAAAAGAGTGGTTATATCAGCACCCGCAACTGGCGATTTAAAAACAATTGTTTTTAATGTTAACCATGCGATATTAGATGGCACCGAAACAGTAATTAGTTGTGCTAGCTGCACAACCAACTGCTTGGCACCAATGGCTAAAACACTGAATGATAATTTTGGCATAGTTACAGGGATTATGAGTACTATTCATGCATATACAAATGACCAAAATACATTAGATGCGCCACATCCAAAAAATGATTTAAGACGAGGAAGAGCCGCCGCTGCTAATATAGTGCCCAATAGTACCGGCGCCGCTAAAGCTATTGGACTGGTTTTGCCAGAGTTAAAAGGTAAATTAGATGGAGGCGCTCAACGTGTGCCTGTTATTACTGGTTCTGTAACCGAATTATATTCCATTCTAGGAAAAACAGTTACTATTGAACAAGTGAATGCAGCTATGAAACAAAATAGTAATGAAAGTTTTGGCTACACAGAAGATGAAATTGTAAGCAGCGACGTAATCGGCATCAACTTCGGATCCTTATTTGATGCTACACAAACCAAAGTCATGACTATGGGCGATAAACAAATGGTTAAAACCGTTAGCTGGTACGATAATGAAATGAGCTACGTATCTCAGTTGGTGCGTACAGTACATCATTTTGCAGGACTGATAAAACAATAAATAATCAGTTGATTATGAGTAAATTTTCAGACTTTAATTTCTCGGGTCATAAAGCCCTTATTCGCGTAGATTTTAATGTTCCAATAGACATGGATTTCAATGTCACCGACAATACTAGAATAACAGCAACAATTCCTACTATTAAAAAAATACTGGCAGATGGGGGTAGCGTTATTTTGATGACTCACCTCGGTCGCCCAAAAGACGGGGCTGTAGATAAGTACTCAGTAAAACATTTGATTAACTCTCTTTATAAATTACTATATGTTGGTCATCCTAATTCTGATAACTACAATGAAAACACCAAGGTGTTGTTTGCTGATGATTGTATAGGTACACAAGCAGTACTTGCAGCATCTATATTGAAACCGGGAGAAGTTTTACTTTTGGAAAATCTACGTTTTTATAAAGAAGAAGAAAAAGGTGACAAGGTCTTTGCAGAAAAATTAAGTAAACTGGGCGATGTATATGTTAATGATGCTTTTGGAACCGCTCATAGAGCGCATGCCTCTACTGCTGTAATAGCTAATTTTTTTCCTGCAGAGAAAAAAATGTTTGGCTTACTGATGAATGCTGAAGTATTAAGTGCCGAAAAAGTATTGCATCAATCCCAAAAACCATTTACTGCCATTATCGGTGGAGCAAAAGTTTCTGATAAAATATTAGTCATCGAAAATCTTTTGCACCGGGCTACTGATATCATCATCGGCGGTGGCATGGCTTACACTTTCTTAAAAGCCAGAGGCGGTAAAATCGGTTCTTCTCTTTGCGAAGACGACCGTTTGCAAACCGCTTTGAATATTCTGGAAATGGCCAAACAAAAAAATGTAAGCATTCATTTACCAGAAGATTCGGTTATTGCCGATAAGTTTGCGGCTGATGCAAACACAGAAATATGCCCCAGCGATGTCATACCTGATGGCTGGATGGGACTGGATATTGGCCCCAAAGCAACCGGTATTTTTAATGAAATAATCGGTAAATCAAAAACCATTTTATGGAACGGCCCCATGGGTGTTTTTGAAATGGAAAAATTTCAGGCAGGCACAAAAGCTGTTGCCGAAGCAGTTGCTGCATCTACCGCAAACGGCGCTTTCAGCCTCGTTGGCGGCGGCGATAGTGTGGCTGCAGTTAATAAATTTAACCTAGCTAATAAAGTAAGTTATGTAAGTACTGGCGGTGGCGCCATGCTGGAATATTTTGAGGGAAAAACATTGCCGGGAATAGCAGCAATAAAAAAAGATTAACAAACTATTGTAGGCACTTTAATGCATTATAGTCATAATTAATATTAGTTAAAGAAAAAGTACATTAATTTTGAAATCTTAACAACAAAAAACAAAAATTATGAAACGTACAGGATTATTAGTCATGCTTGGAATAGTTGCTATCCTCGGCTTTTGGGGTTGCAATGGATATAATGGGTTGGTAACTGCCGACCAAGATGTAAAAAAAGCTTGGAGTAATGTAGAAACAAATTATCAACGCAGAACGGATCTGTACAGCAGCATTATTAAAACTGTAGAAGCATCTGCTAATTTCGAAAAATCTACTTTGCAGTCTGTAGTAGAAGCAAGAGCAAAAGCTACTTCTATTAATGTAGATATTAACGATCCTGCTTCATTGGAAGCTTATCAAAAAGCACAGGCTAACTTACAGGGGTCTTTTAGCAAGCTAATTGCATCTTTTGAGGCATATCCTGATCTTAAAACCACAGCTGCTTTTCGCGACTTTCAAACTCAGATAGAAGGAACAGAAAACCGCATTAACGTTGCCCGACAAGATTATAACAAATCTATTGAAGGGTATAATTTACAAGTTAAAAGATTCCCTAAAAGTATATTGGCTAGTATTTTCGGATATAAAGAGAAACCTTTTTACAAAGCTGATGAGGGAAGTGAAAAAAATCCAGATATCAAATTTGATATAAAATAAATTCAAGAATACAAATGATCCATCTCTATTGAGATGGATCATTAACTTTATTAAAATCTCCTAATGTTTTCTTTATTTAAAAAAAGAGAGTTTTTTACTCCTGCCGACAAAGCGCAGATAGTGGAAGCAATACGGCTTGCTGAAAAAGAAACCAGCGGAGAGATCAGGATATATGTTGAAGGTAAAAATGCTTATGTAGATGCCATTGATCGTGCATCTGAAATTTTCTTTAAATTAAAAATGCAGGAAACACTACACCGCAATGCAGTGCTGCTGTACATAGCCATGGATCATCATCAGCTAGCCTTGTTTGCCGATGAAGGAATTTACCAAAAAGCAGGTGCAGCATATTGGGATGCGGCTGTAAAAAATATGATCAGTCAGTTTACAAAAGATAATATCAGTAACGGTATTGAGCAATGCATAAAGCAAATTGGCGAAACCTTAAAAGAAAAATTTCCATACATACCAACAGAAGATAAAAATGAATTGCCTGATGATATGGTCTTTGGTAATTAGTACAATTAAAAAACGCATCGGCTGGTTAAACAAATAATGAAAAAACTGCTTTACATATTTACTTTACTGTTGATTAACATAGTAGCTTTTTCCCAGGAATCATTTGATCCTGAAAGCTTACTGAAACAGAAACCAACACAACTGGTAAATGATTTTACCGGCACACTCACTCTCGACCAGCGGCAGGCTTTAGAAAATAAGCTGGTTGCATTTGATGACAGCACTTCTACACAAATTGCTGTAGTAATTATTCCGTCTTTAAACGGCAGGGATATTGCCGATTATAATATTGAATTAAGCAGGGCATGGGGTGTTGGTGGTAAAGAGTCTAATAACGGCATTGTATTATTAATAGCAAAAAACGACCGGAAATTAAATATTGCAACGGGCTATGGCGTAGAAGGTGCTTTACCCGATATAACTGCCAAACACATTATTGATGATATTATTCGCCCTAATTTTAAAGGCGATGATTATTACCGCGGTATTAATGAAGGTACAAGTGCCATTATACAGGCCGTGAAAGGTGAATACAAGGCACCTGAAAATTATAGAAAGAAAAAAAAATCTGGCACTAGAATGTTCATTTTATTAATTATGGTCGTTATTTTTCTTGTTGTAAGTGGAGGTAAAGGTAAAGGTGGGGGAGGATCGTTTATGAGTAGGGGTGGTGCGATGCCATTTATTTTAGGAAGCATGCTGGGCAGCAGCAGGGGCTTCGGTGGAAGTGATACCGCAGGTGGCGGGTTTGGTGGTTTTGGTGGCGGAAGTTTTGGTGGCGGAGGTGCAAGCGGTAGCTGGTAGTTGGCTATTAAGCTGTTGAATTATATAATCACAAAAGACCACATTTAGCACTTAGTATGAAAATACCTAAATATGTACATTTACAATAAATCTCGGCTACCTGAGTCAACCGAGACTTATTTAAAACTTGACAACTTATTTCAGATCAATTCATTATTTTAATCCTGCCTCAATATAATCTTCAATCTCTTTTCCTTTTGCTTTTCCTAATTTATTTAATCCGCCTTTAATCATTGGGTCAATAAAACTTCTGAACTGCTCTGGTACTAAATTTCTAAAATTAATAATTTTATCAATTCCTTTTTTTACATTTTTTATATCACTAATTTTTTCAAGGTATCCTGCAAACGTTGCACATGCCCCAATTTTCTCTTGACTTAATGGCATTTTTTCAAAACGAGTAGCTATCAAATAAAAATCAGCTTCTGTACCCTGCTTCATTATTATCTCTCCAACAATTTCTCCTAAACTGCCTTTCGCATCTTCACTATATTTTTTTGCAAGCACATAGGCATTTGTTTCATCAAGCCCTAGTAATCCTTCTAATGCAGCACCAACAACAGAATAACTGCTATCGCTGATGTTCTTTTCGTAAAGTAATTTGTATTTTACATTACTTGTCTTAGCTAAATAGGAAATAGCAGCAGCTTTTGTTTTTTTATCTTTATCTGTATTGGCAATCTTTTCAATAGCTTCAATAACTTTTAGATCTTCAGCCATTTTAGATTTTCCTAGCGCAATAATTGTATTTCTTCTCAATGGCGCATAGACATCTGTTAAACCATTCGCCAATTCAGCTATACCTTTTTTAGCAAAATAATCTAATGCCTCCTTACGATCTAAATAAAGTGAAGCATATTGTATTTGATGAACATAGTTATTGCTGGTTTTATTATCAGTTTTTGTCCATAAAATAATTTTATCTCCATCTACATTAATGAGGTCTGGCTTTTGAGTGTAGCTAAAATAAAAAGTATCAATTTTATTTTTTATCCATACCTGATGCCTAGTTTTTGTAGCTCCATTATATACATCAACGGCAATGGGTAATCGAAAAACTTTTCCAGTTTTTTGTGTTTGCTCAATAATTACCATTGCTTTCCCAACAGAGTCATCGTATTTGTAATCAATCTTAACAATAGGATTACCACTTCCATAAAACCATTGATTCCAAAACCAGTTCATATCCATGCCGGTAACTTCTTCAAAAGCCAAACGCATTTGTCCCGCTTCGCCAGATTTAAATTTATTAGTGTTTAAGTAATTATTAAGCGCTTTAAAATAAGCATCATCACCTACATAGTTACGCAACATATGGTGCACGCGCCCGCCCTTTTGATAACTGACTAAATCAAATACATCTTCTTTATCAGCGTAATTAAAACGAACAAGATTTTTTTTACTTTCATTTGGGTTGGATAAATAAGCCTGTACTCCTTGTTGATTTTCTTCTGCCCCCGCATCTTTACCATATTTATATTCCATCCAAAGCGTTTGACTATAATCGGCCATTGATTCGTTAACCGTAATGTGGCTCCAGCTTTCGGCAGTTACCAAATCGCCAAACCAATGATGAAATAGCTCATGTGCAATTGTACTTTCCCAACCATTTCCATCAACAAGTTCTCTGGCATTTTGATATGCACTTTCTTGATGAAGCGTAGCAGTGGTATTTTCCATTGCCCCGCTAACATAATCTCGCCCTACAATCTGCGCGTATTTTTGCCAAGGATATTCAACACCCAATTTCTCGGAGAAAAATTTAATCATTTCAGGAGTTAATCCAAATACACCTCTTGCATACGCCGCCTGCCCCTTCTCTACATAATAGCTTACCTCTTTTCCTTTATAATTATCCTTTATAATGCTGAATTCTCCAACACCCATAAAAAATAAATAAGGGGCATGAGGTAAATCCATTTTCCAATAATCCGTTCTAGTGCCATCTGAATTTTTTTTCTGGCTTATTAATAATCCGTTACTGAGGGTAACATATTTCGATGGTACAGTCATGTAAATTTCTTCCGTTGTTTTTTGATTGGGTTTATCAATGGTAGGCATCCAAACACTATTTGCTTCGGTTTCGCCCTGTGTCCAAATTTGCGTAGGCTTATCTTTATCTTTTCCCATAGGGTTTATAAAATACAACCCTTTTGAATCCGATATGGCGGCACTCCCTTTTACTTTTAATTCGTTGGGCTTGCTTATATAATCAATATAAATTGTATAATTTTCTGCTGCTTTGTATATTTTATCAAGCGTAATTTTAATTTCCATCCCGTTGTACATATATTTCAATTTCAACATGCTGGAACCTTTTATTATAGATACTTCTTTAATATTCATACCTTTTGCATCTAACAAAAGCGAATCTGTATTGTAAAAATGTGGCTTAAGGGTTATCCATGCTTTACCATATAAGTAGGATTTTTCGTAATCAAATTTTACATCAAGTTTCGTATGCACTAGGTCATTAATTTTTGGATTCGATTCTCTTAAAATATTTTTCCAAGAGGTATCTTTAGGCTCAGCGCTAAATTGGGCTTTTAAAAAAATTGGGCCTGCAATTAATGCAAATAAAAACAATATTCTTTTCATATAAAAAATTTAGACTGCAAAAATAAGAAGGACATGCATATTGCCTAATCATTTTTTTTAAATGGTATAATAATTATAAATAAGTATTTTTGAACGGGTTAATTGCTATATCAAATGAATAATGTGCCTTTAAAATTATATGTATTTTTTTTTCTTTCCTGCCTGTTATCGGCGACTACGTATGCGCAAAGCTTTCATTATATTTATATTCAAACAGAAAATAAAGAACCATTTTATGTTAAGATGGATAAAAACACTTTAAATTCATCGGAATCAGGCTATATTCTTATACCCAAATTAATTGAAGGTACTTATCAATGTAGTATTGGATTTTTAAAAAAAGGATTGCCCGAATTAAACATTACTATTAATGTAAAAAATATAAATGAAGGGTTTCTTTTAAAGAATACAGAAGAAAAAGGATGGATGATGGTTAATTTACAAAGTGCTGATAAAGTTCCGCTACCAGTGCTCTTAATCCCCAATAATGAAGTAGAAACAAAATTGGTTGGCGATGAATTTGCAAGAGTTTTAGCTCAGGTTTTACAGGATACCTCTATTTTCGAAGCTGTAGCTGTGAAAAAATATGAAGATTCTAGTGCTATAGTAGGAAATAAACAAATAGATATACCCGCGACTAAGGGAATAGAAATCCCCATATTATTGGTGCCACAACTAGTAGTTGATAAAATTACAAAGCTGCAGTATGATAGCACATTTGAAAATTTGGTTATAATATACCAGGATTTAGTAAATTCAATACCAGATACCATAAAACTGATTATTCCTCTTGAGCGTTCAATCCTTACCCCAGCTTCGGAAAAAGAAATGGAAGTTCCTTATATAGTTACCTCAAAAGTAGATACTGTAAAAAATGATTCCAGATTTATTGATATGGAATTGCAAAATCCAAATCAAAAAATAGATTTAAGCACTAACATAAACGACGATTTTGTAATTACAGAAAAAAAAAGGACACTACAAATAATACCTGATAGCATTGCTAGCAATAAGCTAGCTCGTGTAGATACTATTAAAATAATGGCAAACTCAGATTGCAAAAAATTGGCCACACAAAATGATTTTATGTATTTACGTAAAAAAATGACTGCCGAAAATACCGAAACAGACATGTTAAAAGTAGCCAAGAAACAATTTGCGAAAAACTGTTTTACAACGGAGCATATAAAAAATTTGGGTGTATTATTTATTAGCGAAGAAGAAAAGTATAATTTTTTTATTGCTGCTTTTGCATTTGTTTCAGATATTCATAATTTTAGTAGTTTAGAAGGGCAGTTTACCGATATTTATTACAAAACAAAATTTAAATCAACGCTAAGTCATTAAACTAGTGCTATTTAAAAATTAATTTATGCCACGTTATTTTATCGAAGTCTGCTATAGAGGCACTAACTACTCTGGCTTTCAGGTGCAAAAAAATTCTAATTCTGTACAGGCAGAGATTGAAAAAGCCCTTGATATATTTTATAAACAAAAAATAGAATTAACCGGATCATCCCGTACAGATGCTGGAGTACATGCATGGCAAAACTTTTTTCATTTTGATTTAGATGTAGCTATACTAGACGATACTTATAATCTAAATGCCATATTACCAGATGATATAGTTGTAAAGCGCATTTTTAAGGTAAATGATAATGCACATTGTCGTTTTGATGCACTAAGTAGAGAATACCATTACTATATATACCAAGATAAAAATCCGTTTTTACAGGGCAGAGCTTATTATGTGCCCTACACTATTGATGTAAATCTATTGCAACAGTCAGCAAAAGAGCTATTGAATTATACTGATTTCACGAGTTTTTCTAAACGAAACACGCAGGTAAAGTCGTTTCTATGTAACTTATATATAAGTGAATGGGTACAGGAGTCGGATTGTATTATTTATAAGGTAAAAGC
>CAMBEI010000016.1 GCA_945865645.1 Chitinophaga pinensis
GTGGATCTACTGTTATTGTTGCTGTCGCTGGATTAACCGTAATGGTAAAGTTTCTTGGTGTACCTGGGCAGGTTACGCCGCCGTTAGTATAATTTGGCGTTACGGTGATAGTGCCTACTATTGGTGCGCTTGTAGCATTGGTTGCAGTAAAGGATATATTACCTGTGCCGCTAGCACCAAGCCCAATGGCTGTGTTCGTGTTTGTCCAGCTGTAAACCGTTCCGGCTACTGCACCCGTGAATGGTACTAATACTAGTGTACCAGCACAAACTGTTTTATTTGTTATGGTATCTACTGTTGGCGTTGGGTTAACGGTAATGGTAAAGCTTCTTGGTGTGCCTCCAGAGCAGGTTACCCCGCCGTTAGTATAACTTGGCGTTACGGTGATGATGCCAGATATAGGTCCGGTTGTACTATTGGTTGCTGCGGTAAAGCTTGCAATATTACCTATGCCGCTAGCAGCAAGACCAATGTTTATATTGCTGTTTGTCCAGCTGTAAACCGTTCCGGCTACTGCGCCCGTGAAGTTTATCGGAGCTGTAGGTGCCCCTTTACAAACTACCTGGTTTGGTTGTGGATCTACTGTTATTGTTGCTGTCGCTGGATTAACCGTAATGGTAAAGTTTCTTGGTGTACCTGGGCAGGTTACGGCGCCATTAGTATAATTTGGCGTTACGGTGATAGTGCCTACTATTGATGCGGTTGTAGCATTGGTTGCAGTAAAGAATATATTACCTGTGCCGCTAGCAACAAGCCCAATGGCTGTGTTGCTGTTTGTCCAGCTGTAAACCGTTCCTGCTACTGTACCCGTGAATGGTACTGATACTGTTGTGCCAGCACAAACTGTTTTATTTGGTATGCTATCTACTGTTGGCGTTGGATGAACATACACGTAAGCATACATAGAGTCACCAGAACAGTTATTTACTTTACCTTTTACTGTGAAGGTTACCATTACCGTTGCGTTTGTAGTATTGGTAAGTGAACCCGATATGGTACCTGTGCCGCTGGCTGCAATGCCTGTTACAGTAGTTGTATTGTTTCTTGTCCAACTATAAACTGTACCCGCTACATTACCTCGAAAGGTAATAGGAGTAATCAATTGCCCCGAACATATTTCTTGTTCGGGTGTGAATAATGTATCTTGTAATTTTGGGTTAACGGTAATTGTAAATGTTTTTGATAATCCTAGACAAGAGATAGTATTACGTGTAATAAAATTACCAAATGCTTGAGGATTTGCACCAATGGGGAGTTGCAATGTGTCAGGAGATGCTAAATAATTGGTTGAATCTATTATTAATATTTTAGCATTTGTTTCATCAGCAACATAAATATAACGCCCATCGGGGCTTACTGATACTCCATAAGGTGAGCTGTTTGGTAAAGGACAAATAGCAACTACCAAATTGGTTGCAGTATTGATTACAGATAAAGTGGATGATAGATTATTAGCCACATAAAGCCTTTGCCCGCTGGGACTCAATGCTATAGCTCGAGGTTGGGTACCCACAGGAATTGGTGCCACTAAGGCTTTAGTAATTATATTAAATACAGATACTTTATTCGCTGCATTATTTGCAACATATAATAATGAACTAGCGTTATTAATTGTTATACCATAGGGCAGCATTGATGGACCGAGGTTGAAAGTGTCAATTTGGGTATTAATAATCGTATTGATCACAGATACCGTATTGGAGCTTTGGTTAGTTATATACAACCGGCTTCCATCGTTTGATACAACTAAGCCAGTAGGAAGCACTCCAGTAATGATTATGGTTGAAGTAGTATAATTTAGGGTATCAAACACAGATATAGTATTGCTTGCTGAATTAGCAACATATATATTCTTATTATTGGGGCTTACCGCTACACCAATAGGAGATGATAAAGCAGGGAGATTTACAGTAGCAATTATCGAATTGGTAGCTGTATTGATCACAGATACCGTATTGTTGCCTTTATTGGCCACATATACGCGTCTAGCATCTGGACTTACTGATACACCTTCGGGAGATGATCCAAGAGGGAGAGTTATGGTAGTAATTATTGTATCACTAGACGTATTGATAACAGTTACCGTATTGTTGCCTTTATTAGTGATATAAGCATACCCAAGACCGCCTAATAATGGTGCTACTGTAAAAGTATCTGTTAATGGCAAATTACTATTATTGATTCCGATGAAGCTAGGTACAATACCTTTGCCGCTAGTTGCAGCAAGGCCAATGAGTGGCCCAGTCCTTGTCCAGTTGTAAAGCGTGCCGGCTACTGTACCCGTAAAATTTACCTGTGTTGTAGCTATTCCGCTACACACTGTCTGATTGGTCGGTTGATCTACTGTGGGTAATGAATTAACGGTAATTGTAAAGCTTCTTGGTATACCTATGCAGGGTATGCCGCCACTAGTATCAGTATAAGTTGGCGTTACGGTTATGGTGCCTACTAATGCTAAGTTTGTAGTATTGGTTGCGGTAAAGCTTCCAATATTACCTGTGCCGTTAGCAGCAAGCCCAATATTTATATTGCTGTTTGTCCAGTTGTAAACTATTGTACCTCCAGTTGTTGGACTCGTAAAGTTTATCGCAGTTGTGGCTGCATTTCTACAAACTACCTGGTTTGGTATTGAATTTGATATTGCCAAAGGGTATACTAACACAGTGCTCGAAATTTGCTGTCCGTCACAGCTGGCGGCTGTTGGGGTAATTGTAAATATTACAGAAACTGGCGAATTAGTTATATTATTAAGCGTCCCTGCAATAGTATTACCATCACCTGATTGTCCTATTCCGGTTACAGTAGTTGTATTGTCTCTTATCCATGCGAAAGTTGTATTAGCTACGTTACTAGATAGCACAGTATTGATGCTAGTCCTTGAACAAATTTTTTGGAAAGCTGGAGTGGCTGATGCAATTGGGTTTGGGTTAACGGTAATTTGAAATGTTTTTGATAATCCTGAGCAGCTTTGGCTAGGGATTGTTATGAAATTACCAAATGCAATAGGCCTTGCTCCCTGAGGGAGTTGTATGTTGAGAGGCGTGTTTCCGTAATTGTTTGCAGTATCAATTCTGGATATAATACCAGTGCCGGAATTTGCAACATATATATATTGGGCGTTAAGCCTTAACGTGGATATACCAATAGGTAATGATCCGGGAGGGAGATTTACAGTAGCAATTATCGAATTGGTAGCTGTATTGATCACAGATACCGTATTGTTGCCTTTATTGGCCACATATAACTTGCTTCCATCTGTGCTTCCAGCTATCCCATTTGGTATTGCTCCCGGAGGGAGTTGTATGTTGAGAGGCGGGTTTCCGTAATTGTTTGTAGTATCAATTCTGTATATACTACTAGCGGTGGCAGAATTAGCAACATATATATAACCACTATCGGGGCTTACCACAACACCAATAGGAGATGATCCAGGTAGGGATATTATTGTTCTTACCTGATTTGTAGAAGTATTGATCACATAGAGGTTAGAATTAGTGGAGGTTACATATAAATTTCTACCGTCGGGGCTTATCGATACCCCTAAAGGAGTTGGAACGGTAATATTAATTATCGTTCCACCATAGTTACCAGTGGTATCTATTACTCTTACTTGGCCCGAAATACTATTTAGATTAGCAATATATATATACCTACTGTTGGGGCTTACTGTGATGCCACGAGGTTTTGTTCCTACTAATTTACTTACTAATAAACTATTATTACTCGCATTGATTACATATACAACTCCAGTTTGATTGTCGTAACCACCAGTAACATACACACGTCTACCATCGGGGCTTACCGCCACGCCATAAGGATTAATTAATTGTGTTATCGAATCTGTTATGCTATTAGTAATTGTATTGATAACATATACTACACCCCGTGCAGAATCAGTTACATAAGCAACCCCGCTGTTGCCTATTGATGGCGTTACCGTGATGGTGGCAGATATTGCTGCGCTTGTGGCATTGGTTGCCGTAAAGCTTGCAATATTACCTATGCCGTTAGGACCAAGCCCAATGGCTTGGTTGTTGTTTGTCCAGCTGTAAACCGTATTGACTACTCCGCCCGTAAAGGTTATCGGAGTTGACAATACGCCGTTACACACACTCTGGGTTGATGGTTGAGTTACTTGTGGGAATGCACTAACTGTACCGTAAATTGACGCAATGTTTGAAGTGCTGCCAGACACGATGGTTACATCACCCGAGATGAACCCAACAGGTGCGGTTACAGTAGATCGTGCATATATTATAGTTGGGATTACTGTACCATTTGTTTGAGTAAGAACAATTTGAGTGAACCAAGAGGTTTGGCTTGAAGATATTTCAAAATTAGTTGGAGACGTGAGAGTCATGTTGGCAGACAAGCCGGTGCCTGACACTGTAAATTTCTGTATAAATTGAGAAGTTGAAGCTGCACCTAAGCATGCGCTAATGTTACCGGTGACTGGGCTTACATTTATATTTTGGGCATTAGAAAAAAATATATTTAATACGATTGTAGAAATTAGTAAAAAAATTTTCATACAATTTTATATTTAGACACACAATAATATAGTATAAAAGTTTATAAACAAAAAAAATTTGTTTAATAATACCCGAAATCCGTTAAAAAGAACTAAACAATATGAATATGTTAACATCAAAACAATATGCACCTTACCTCTTATGCTGCTGCCGCTGCTATATTCTTTCGGGCTGAGGCCTGCATAGCTGATTAGCTTTAAAAAAAGGGATAACAATCTCTAAAAAAGCCAGTCAGTTGTGGGTTTCAAGCGATTATAGTGATAAGCAACGTTTGCAATATTTGATATACCCCAACGGGATGTTGTATAATAAGGAAAATAACACCCTTCGAACTCCAAGAGTCAACAGTCTATTCGCCGTAATCTCTTTTCTGTCGTAGATTTCAGCGGAAAATAAAAGTGGTCAACCTTCTCAGATTGACCAAAATTTTCACTGGGTGGCTTTGCCAAGAATCGAACTTGGATCTGGAGCTTCGGAAACTCTTATACTATCCATTGTACTACAAGGCCAATTATATCTTACTTAACCAAATGCGAAAAATTACTACCAAATATTTTTACTGCTATTGCCAGTAATATTACACCAAAAAATTTTCTAATCACCGTCATGCCATTGGAGCCTAAAACCCCCTCTATCCACTTTAAAGATTTGAGGACTAAATATATTACTACACAATTGATGAGTATCCCAATGAATATGTTAACATCAAAATAATTGGCTTTTAAGCTCATAATGGTAGTAAGGGTGCCAGAACCAGCTATTAACGGAAAAGCAATGGGTACTACACTACCGGTTTTGGGGTTGCCATCCGATTTAAAAAATTCGATACCCAATACCATCTCCAGACCAATTATAAATATTACAATACTGCCTGCCACTGCAAACGACTGCACATCCAAACCCAATATATTTAAGAACTGCTGGCCGATAAAGAGAAAAAGTATCATAAGCCCACCCGAAGCGACCGTAGCCTGCACCGACCGAATCTCTCCACCCATTTTTGCACGCAGTGAAGCAAGAACCGGAATATTGCCCACCATATCAATTACAGCAAATAAAGTAAAGCTTATCGTGATAATTTCTTTAATAGCCACATTCCCAAATGTCATAAGTTTCTGTTTTAGTTTTGCAAAGATAATCAGCAAAAAACAAAGCGTGGTAGATGCTTTTATTTAAAAATATCTTTTTCTTTAAAGAAAACATATTCATGCTGTAAGGCACGCAGGCAATTAATACAAAGACAATTTTTAAATTTTGATTCTACATACACCCTTTCCTCTAATGATAGCTGAATGTTACTGCACTGGCATTGCATAATGCTTACGTCCTTGCATTCAAATGCATTATTGCAGCGGGAACAATTTTTTTCTTCGTGGCTGCTCATTTTAATGGAGTTTAAATTTGCCAGAAAGCCGGTAAGAAATTAATGATAAACGATAAATTTAATTTACATATTCTTACTTCTCAGCTAAAAAATTAAAAACTTAAATTAACACCTGCTATAAAATTAAAGCGTCGGCTGTTGTATCCTCTTACTTCCGAATATTTTTCATCAGTGATATTTTTAAGATCAATAAATGTTTTTATGTTTTGGGTGATGCTGTATGTTGAATACAGATTCCAGACATAGTATGCAGGCATCTCATTAGGAGCAGCATTGTAAAGGGCTTCATATCGTTTTCCAATACTCTGGACACTTATATTCATATTCCATTTTTTACAAAGCTCAATACCTACATTTAAATTAATAGTTTGTCTTGGCCGGCGATACAAGTTAAAGAATGAAGTGTCTTTTACTCCTGACCTAGTTTTAATTTTTCCATCCAGGTTAACATAATTGGCATTCAATGTTACTTTGCCAAAATCAATGCTAGCTTCCAACTCCAGACCTTTGTCTTTCTGTTTATCGGCATTGGCATAATATCCGTAAGGCGGATTATTGCTGTTTACAAAAACAATATTATCAGTAATATTTCTGCTGAAATAAACTACCCGCAGGTTAACATTATTTTTATAGTATTGAACACCGCCTTCAAAACTTAAAGATTTTTCAGGGCTAAGTTCACCAGCAGGAATCCTGTAATCAGAATACACCTGGTATAAAGAAGGTGCTTTAAACCCTGAGCTGATGTTACCAAATATCTTTATTGAATTATTGATGACATACGAGGGATTAAATGAAAAAGTAAACACATTGTCATACTTATTAAAATTATTGTAGCGGCCACCAAGCTCAACATTAAACCCCTTTATGTCTTTAACTACTATCGAAGTATAAGCGCCAAACTGATTCACTTTTGTGCTGTCATCGTTTAAAATTGGAGAACTATATGGACCATATATACTTACAGATGAATAGCTTTGATCAGATAGTTGATTACGATAATCGGCACCAACCAAGACATCAATATTTTTTGTTACAGCAATATTGCTGTACAATTCAGCAAAATGCGATTTGCCGGTATACGCTCCTTTGCTGTAATAAGAGAATCCCTGTTTAATTGAAGAGTCATTCAGATAAAACCTGTTGGTTGTATTATAATTATAATTGAAATGCAAAATACTTTTGCCAATAGTATAATCAGCCCCAATACCAGCAAAAGCATTTTTATTTTTTATAACATAATCAACATCATCCTTAGCAGGTCCTTCATCTGCATCAGTTTTGTAACTACTGAACTGAGCATTTACCCGGATTGAAAACTTATTATTTATTTTTTGGTTGATGTTTGCCCTGAAAGCATTTTCATCAAATCCGTCTTTATCAAAATCATTGACACCATTCTGATGCTGTGCTGCAGAAAATCCTTTGCTGTATAGTTTAGTATACTGTATATTGTAATTGGTATTCTTAACAGTGCCATTTAAACCAACTCCCCCTTTAAAGGTATTATAACTTCCTCCAGCAAGGTTTGCCGTTGCATTTATTTTTTTTGCATCACCTTTTTTACTGATGATATTGATAACCCCTGCAATGGCATCACTGCCATATAAAGTAGACTGGCTGCCTTTTAAAATCTCAACTCTTTCTACCTGGTCAACGCTTATCATGTTCAGGTCAAAAGCTCCGCTGATGCCGGATGCATCATAAACCGGAACGCCATCCAACAGGATCAAAGTTTTGCCGGCAGCGGCTCCACGTGCATACACATCTTGATTGGTGCCTAACACATTGCTGCTGCCATTAACAATGATTCCGGTTTGTGTGTTCAATAATTCAGTTAACGATTTGCCGCTGTTGCCTTGCAGTTGCTGCTGATCAATTACTGTAACCACTTTTCCGGTTAAGGATTGTTTAATGGGAAATTTTGTAGCAGTAACTACAACTTCATCTAAATTTTTGGTACTGTCTTTTTGTGCATACAGATGACTGCTGAGTAATACAGCAGCCACAATAAAAAATTTCTTTTCCATTTTTGAAAAATTTTTTTTGTGACTGCTCCCTGGAAAAATATAGAGATATAAAAGCTACTAGAGCCATTACATTTCCTGCCTTTCGCCCGAAAGCTTTGAATGATTGTTAATGCATTAGGCAGGTCTTCTGGCTTAGGCTTTTACCTTCCCATTCTAATTTATAGAACAGTGGTTTGAAGTTTTTAGCCCCTTTGTTCCTTACCTCGAAGAAGTTAGGAGAGGCCGCCTTTACAGCTACGGGGATAGCTCACGCATTTAACGTGATTCCCTTTTAATTCCGTATCGATTGTTATCGAGATGGGAAACCAAATACGTTACAAATATATGGATAAGGAATTATAATTAAAAAATAAATATTTTGGTGAAGGTTTAAAAATAAAAAATCATACAATGCCAAGCAATTTGTACAGTAAAAAAATGTAATAAAAGTGCCTTATAGTTTACTTACACACTGTAATGTACAAACCCGGAGCTTTTTCAAACTAGGCTTTACATTCAACTGCACAAAACCTATAAATTTTTTTTGTATTGAATGATTTCATTTACTCTAGCAGTAACTGATATGCCACAAATTAAATTAGTTTTTGTTTAATATGCAACCTCAGTAATTATAGGATTGGGACTTACAGGGATTGAGTATATTTTATGTACAACTACTTATGCTTTTTTTGTTGTTTATTTTCTGCACAAGAAAAAAGTACTACTATAATTAATACTAAAGAAGTTTTATTTTAAAATTTCAAAATTGTAATTATTGAAGGTAATTTTTAACTGTATATAAATATTCTCCAAATCGATATGCTCACGATATTTTTTCTCAAAAATATTTTCTACTGCAACTTGCAATTCTATATTATTTTTAAAATCGGTTATGTAGTAGCCAAATCTTGAGCGCAGTAAATGTTGAGCACAATAAATTTTCTTAAAAAAGAATAATTATTCATAGCTTTTAGTATCTTTTCGGTATGCAAACAACATCTAAAAAACTAAATCTATTTGATTTCACTATGATAATGGTGAGTCTCGTAATTGGTATGGGGATTTTTCGTACCCCAGCAAATGTTGCGGCGGCAGTTCCTAGCCCGGCCATATTTTATGGCGCTTGGATTGCAGGTGGCCTGGTTGCATTATGTGGCGCGCTCACATATGCCGAAATTGGTAGCCGGTTTCCTGTTACAGGTGGTTATTATAAAACATTCTCTTATGCATATCACCCCTCTATCGCCTTTGCGGTTAATTGTATTATTTTAATTTCTAATGCTGCCTCTTTAGCAGGAGTAGCTTTAATAGGTGCCGAGTATATTACAAAAGTAATATTACCCAATTCGGCAGATACACAAAACTTACAAATTATTATTGCCATTAGCGCTATTATAATTTTTTATGGCGTTAATTTACTTGGCTTAAAAATGAGTGCAAGAACACAAAATATACTTATGCTCATTAAAATTTTGATGATTCTTTTACTAATTACACCATTATTTTTTTCATCATATCCTGCGGCCATAATTTCTACCCCCCAAATAGTTAACCCAACATTTACTGAATACCTAAAAGCTTTTGGCATTGGTCTTATTGCAGTATCCTTTACCTATGGTGGCTATCAGCAAACAATTAATTTTGGTGGCGAGGTAACAAATCCAACAAAAAATATTCCAAGGGGTATTTTTATCGGCATCTTTATTATTATTACTATTTACCTCACTATTAATTATGCATATGTACAGGTAATTGGTTTCGAAAATTTAAAAGAAGCAAAAAATATAGCCGCAATAATGGCTAATCATGTATTTGGAGATGCCGCTGGAAAAATATTATCCGTATTTTTATTTTTATCGGTATTGGCTTATGTTAATGTATTGCTCATGAGTAACCCTAGGGTAATGCAAGCTATGAGTGAAGATAAAATTTTACCCGAAGTATTTCGGAAAAGAAATATAAAAACAGATGTACTCTTTACATCCTTGAGCGTATTTGCTTCCCTGTGTGCTTTAATTGTTTTTTGGGCCGAAAGCTTTGATAAAATACTAAGTTTTACTATTTTCTTAGACTGCTTTGGTATGGTACTTTCTGCAGCTACTATTTTTGTGTTGCGAAAGCGAACAAAGCATTTGGATAACACTGGTATTTATAAAATGAAATTATATCCCTTATTACCCTTGATTTTTATTGCGGCTTATACATTTGTAGCCATTAGTATAGTTTTTGATTATAAAAAAAATGATTATGCTGCTTTAACAGGGTTAATAGTGATGATTGTATTTATTGCCATCTATTTTATTGCCAAAATATTTACTAAAAAATTAGACTAATGGATATTTCCTATATCTTAAATGAGTTTGCCGAAGAACGAGAAAATTATTTCAATGCTGTTTCTCCGCCCATTATGCAAACAAGTAATTTTATTTTTAATACTGTGGGCGACATGCGCAAAGCTTTTGCAGATGAATACTCCACGTATTTATACAGCCGGGGTAAAAACCCTACAGTAGATATTTTACGAAAAAAATTAGCCGCACTAGATGGTGCAGAAGATTGCCTTGTTTTTAATAGTGGGGCTGCTGCCATTTTTGTTGCCGTACTAGCGAATGTAAAAGCTGGTGATCATATTGTATCGGTTAATAAACCTTATACTTGGGCACAAAAAATGTTCGACAATATTTTACCCAGGTTTGGCGTAACTACTAGCTATATTGATGGAACACAAATTGAAAATTTTGAACGAGCTATATTACCCAATACAACTGTAATTTATTTAGAAAGTCCGAATAGCTGGGATTATGCATTACAGGATTTAAAAGCAGTTGCAGAGCTAGCAAAATCTGAAAACATCACCACCATTATCGACAATAGTTATTGTACGCCCTTATTTCAAAAACCAATTGAAATGGGTATTGATATTGCTATGCAAACGGCCACTAAATACATCAGCGGTCACAGTGATACATTAGGTGGCGTGTTAAGCGGCAGCACCAAAATGATGGAAAAAATTTTTAATAGCGAGTTTATGACCGTTGGCAGTGGTATATCTCCTTTTAATGCTTGGTTATTGATAAGGGGTTTAAGAACTTTACCTGCGCGATTGGATCGAATTACTGCATCAACCAAAAAAGTGGTTGAATATTTAAATAATCATCAAAAAGTAGAGTCGTTAATTTTTCCATTTGACAACAAGTTTCCACAATACGAATTAGCAAAAGCACAAATGCAGAGCGCTTGCGGGCTATTAACTTTTATAATACAGGCAACGACTATTTATGAAATTGAAAAATTCTGCGAAAGCTTAAAACATATTTTTATGGCCGTAAGCTGGGGGGGTCACGAAAGTTTAATCATACCCAAATGTTCTTCTATACACCCCCCCGATTTTAATGCCACAAATAAAGAACACCGGATGCTTAGATTATATGTGGGGCTTGAAGATGCAGACTATATTATTAAAGACTTAAATCAAGCTTTTGATAAATTAGTCGTGTATTAATTATAATTTAATGCATAGATTATTCTTATACCATTACCTAATATACATGTTACAAAGTTATATTATATAAAAGCAAATGCATTTGTCCTATTGCCGTAAAAGCATAGGCACAAACTCCATATTTCGAAATAGTTAATGTGCCATTTGAAATGTGAATTGCAGAAAAATTGTTTCAATATATTCAATTGTAAAGGCATTCGCTTGCACATTTAACAGAGTGTCTATAGATGAATCAGCATAAAAAGAAATAAACTTTTAGGTAAGTATTTTCGTTTAGCAAGAGTTACTTAATATTTATTTTTCTGTTAAATATCGCTTTATAGGACCTATTAGCTTAATGCAAGCGATAAAAATATTTTTAATACTTTTATTAATTTGATGTTTACTTATTGTAATATTAATTTACGAAAATACTTTTTACTTATTAAAATAAGTTTTTTAGTCTCCCTTTCTGATAAATTTTTAAATTCAGCATATTTTTTCGATAACAAAATATGTAATTGATACATTTTCATAGCATTATTTTCTACTGTGGTGTAACTTGAGTAATTTAATTTTTCATACTTTTCCTCCTAAGACAATGTTAGATTATTTAATACAGCAGTATCTGCTTTACCACTCCTTTTTGAGTTAATCATAATAATTTCAGATGTTGAGATTAATAAATAATAATACTCCTTATAAGACGAGTCGGATTTAATTTGAGTAAAAAGTAGGTCAACTCGATCTAAATTGGAAGAAATATTTCGACAGATTTTTCCACAAGCAGAAAAAAATAATAGTTAAAAATAAAAACAATAACGACGAAAAAAAAGTTTTCATGATTTACATTTGTAAGTATTATTTATTAGGAGTTATATTTTATTAAAATAAAATGCGCATTTAAATTAAAACCAGAGTTACTATTTTAGAATCCAATGCTTTTAAGGATTATGTGTTTCTATTAACACAAAACTAATTTCCTCTTTTTAATAAAAAAGGGGAAACAACACTAAAAAATGTTTTTTCTGAAAATAAGGTTAGCAATAATACTCCTTGCCATTGTCTATTTATCCGCTTCTTTTATTCTTTTTAAGGCCTTTAATTAGGCAAAATTGCCATACTGAATAAATATGAATACAGTTATTTTTTACTTAAAAAAGATTAGTAATACCACTTGTGTAAATTGATATAAAAAATTTAAGTTTATAAGCTATTTTTGCATTATGCATTATAAATTTTTAACTCTTTTCGCTATTTTAACCATCTCTATATCTGTGCACGCCCAGGAGAAATGGAGTTTGCTAAAGTGTTTAGAATATGCTATGGCTAATAATATTGCTGTAAAACAAATTGACCTCCAAAGTAAAACGGCTGCCTTGCAATATAAACAGAGTAAACTTGGCCAATTCCCTAGTTTAAGTTTTAGCGGTAGTACGAGTTATAGCAGTGGTCGTAATCAGGATCCTACTAGTTTTAGTCTTATTACACAAAGTTATTTATCGACCAATATGCAATTACAAACTAGTGCCGAAATTTTTAATTGGTTCAGCAAACGAAATGCTATTGAAGCTAATCAATGGGAGCTAAAAGCAGCTAAAGCAAATGCCGATAAATTAAAAAATGATATTGCTCTAAGTGTTGCCAATGCTTATTTACAAATATTACTTGCTATAGAACAAGGAAAAATTGCGGGCATCCAACTACAGCAGTCACAAGCACAATTAAGCAATACAAGAAAAATAGTTGATGCTGGTGCCTTGCCCGAATTAAATGCAGCAGAACTAGAAGCACAGGTGGCAAGAGATAGCTCTATAATAATTTCTGCTAGAGGTAATATTGCTCAAAGCGTTTTAAATTTAAAAAGTTTGATGGCTATTGATGCGGCCGATTCTTTTCAAATAGAAACACCCCCCGTAGAAAAAATACCCATAGAAAAAATTACAGACTTGCAACCTGATGCTGTTTATACTTTGGCTATGGTCAATATGCCCCAACAAAAAGTAAATGACTTTAAAATAAAAGCCGCACAAAAAACATCTGCCGTTGCAAAAGGCAATTTATACCCAGCCATCTCCGTATTTGGGAATTTAGGAAGCGGTTTTAATAGCCGCGCTCAGTCTATTGTTGGATCAACACTAATTAATGCTCCGTTTGGCTCGGTAAAAGTAAATGGTATTGACTATAATGTATTTCCCTTGCAGCCTTTTACTAATTATACCTATGGCAAAACCGCTTTTCTGCCTCAGTTAAATAAAAATTTAAGACAGTCGGTGGGCTTGGGTATTAGCGTACCTATCTTTAACGGATATAACATGCAAACTAATTATCAAAGAACTAAGATTACCATCATAAGTCAACAGTTGCAAAAAGCGGCTGACAACCAAAAACTAAAACAAGATATTTACCAAGCATATAACGCTGCGCTTATCGCTTTAGAAAAATTTAATGCAGGTAAAAAAAGTTTAGGAATTTTTGAGCGCACTTTTGACTTTGCACAAAAAAGATATGAAGTAGGTATGCTGTCAACTTTTGAATTAATTACTAATCAAAATAATTTATTTAGGGCAAGACTAGAAAACGTCCTTAACCAATTTGACTATGTTTTTAAAATGAAAGTGCTAGAATTTTATAAGGGGCAAGGATTGAAATTATAAGAAATCTAGCCTTGCATAAATGGCTGAGGTACTAATTTATAAATTGCAGTAGAGATTGTGTTACAAATAAAGCAAAAGTATGACTGATGTTGCAAATACTACGATTAATATGTTTAATAAAGATTAAATACTGGAAACAAAAATATTTTATACCATCACCTAAAAAATCTTCACTATCTTTCTCTCTTCAAAAAAGATAGCGGAGGCTAATATTATTATGAGTAAATCGCTTAAATGGATTTTAATATGCCTGGGGGTATTGATTGTCGTGTTGATGGTATTATCAAAAACCGGCACATTTAAAAAAAATGAAGAATTAAAAGTAACTGCTGCAAAAGTACAAAAACGCACCATTACAGAAATTGTAAATGCAAGCGGAAAAATTTATCCAGAGGTGGAGGTTAAAATAAGTCCAGATATAAGTGGCGAAATTACTGAACTAACTGTGCAAGAAGGCGATACTGTAAAAAAGGGACAGATACTAGCACGTATATACGCTGATATTTATAATATACAACGTAACCAAGCAGCTAGCGGCGTAGAGCAAAGTCAGGCACAGGTTGCTAATGCTCAGGCTTCTATTAATGCGCTAAAAGCACAGCAAGAACAGGCACAACGGACCTATGATATGCAAAAGAAGTTATTTGATGATAGAGTAATAAGTAGAAATGAATTTAATGTGGCCGAATCAAATTTAAAAAGCAGCAAAGCAAATTATAACGCGGCGCTGCAAGGTATTAGGGGCGGGCAAGCGAGTGTACAAAGCGCAAGACAAAATCTAGCTAAAGCAAATACAGACCTTGGCCGTACAGCTATTGTGGCACCAATGGATGGCGTAGTTAGTTTACTTAATGTAAAAAAAGGCGAAAAGGTTGCGGGTAATAGCTTTAATGTAGGCACCGAAATGTTACGGATAGCTGATATGTCAAAAATTGAAATACGGGTTGATGTGGGTGAAAACGATATACCAAAAGTAAAACTTGGCGACAGTGCTTTGATAGAGGTAGATGCATACAGCGATCGTAAATTTAAAGGAATTGTTACACAAATTGCCAGCAGTAATAATGGAGCTGCATCAATAAATGCATTGGCCAATACCTCAAATGATGTAACCCAATACAAAGTATTTATTCGGTTATTACCCGAAAGTTATAAAGATCTTTTAGGAAAAGGGTTTTTCCCATTTAGACCTGGTATGAGCGCCAATGCAGATATAGAAACTAAAACACATGCTAATGTATTAAGTGTACCTATTAATGCCGTTACCACACGTGATGCTAATGATAGTTCCGGAACAGTAGATATAAAGAAAGTAGATGAATCTACTGACACGCCTGCCACATCGCTGGTTGATGAATTAGAAGTTGTGGTTTTTATAATTGATAAAGAAGGTAAGGTGACCAAAGTGAAAGTAAAAACAGATATTCAAGATATAAACAATATAGAAGTTACAGAAGGATTAAAAGAAGGAGATATGGTTGTTACTGGTCCTTATGATGTAGTTAGCAAAAAACTGAAGGTAGGTAAAAAAGTAAAAGTGGTGGACAAAAAAGACCTATTTGAGAAAAAATAAAATAACAATATAAATAAAGCCTCTTTTAAAAAGAGGCTTTATTTTGGAAATAATTTTTCGGCCATAACGATAGAATCAGGTTTGCCTACGTCAACAAATTTATCCAAACTATGATCGTAACCAAGAATAACGTGTTTGGCAGCTAAATCGAGATAGCTATCTATAATAGAAAATTTTCCAGTTTGTTTTATTAAAGAAAATATTTGTGGCTCGTATATCACAACACAACTATAAGCCTTTTGAATAAGGTAATCCTTTTTTATTGAAATTTTTTCTTCGCCAGTTTGTAAATTTCTCCAGCCACATAAACGATTATCTGCATCAAATAATAATACCCTTGATGATTTTCTATTTGTAACGCCTAAGCTTATTAATGGTTTATGCTGCTGATGAAAAGCCATTAATTTATTCAAATCTAAATTAGTAAGAATATCTACATTTAAAGAAAAAAAAAGTTGATTATTTTTAAACAAATGCCTGGCATTTACTAATCCACCACCAGTTTCTAATACTTCGTTACTTTCGTCACTAATAATTATATTACTCCCCCATCCATTATTATTTTTAACGGCTTCAATTATTTGATTTGAAAAATGATGCACGTTAACTATCACATCTTTAATTCCATATTGCTGCAGGTATTCAATATTGTGCTGCAATAAAGATTTACCACTTACAATAGCTAGCGCTTTGGGATGAATATCCGTCCATGGCTTAAATCTTGTACCCAAGCCTGCCGAAAAAATTATTGCTTTTAAATTGTTTTCCAATTCTCTTTATTTGTGTGGATTAATTCTATTTTCACTTTATACTTATTTCGTAAATGCCTTGCTATTGCTTCGGCAGCAAATACACTCCTATGCTGCCCACCAGTACAACCAAAATTTATCATCAGACTTTCAAAATTACGTTTAATATAATCTTCAACAGAAATATCAATAATACTATACACGCTGTTTAGAAATTCCGGCATTTTTGTTTGCTGTTCTAAAAAGTCTTTTACTGACTTATCAAGTCCTGATAAATTTTTATACATAGAAAATCTTCCGGGATTTAAAATGCCTCTCATATCAAAAACAAAGCCGCCACCATTTTTAGTTTTGTCTTTCGGATAACCTGTTTTAATATAAGAGAAGCTATTTATAGTAACCACCAAAGGTGTATCCACTTCTGCTTGTACCGGCGTAAATTCTGCTATTACCGCATCGCTTATGCAAAATTCTAGTACCTTTTTAAATTCGGGAACAGCAATACCTATAGTTTGATTATTAATGAAGCATTTTAAATTTTGTAATGCTAATGGTATGCTTGTTAAAAAATGTGCCTTACGCTCAAATAAACCACGAAGCCCATAAGCGCCAAGTACCTGTAATAATCGTATTAGTACATACCCATTATACTGACTGCGGAAAGTTTTTTTATCAATAGGTTCTTCCAGTACTTTTTCAAATGCCTCCATATAATCTTCTAGCAGTGAATTTTTCCAATCATCAGGCAAGTTAGCTTTTGCTTGCCACAACAAAGAAGCTACGTCATATTGAGGAGCCCCCTGCATCCCTCCCTGATAATCTATAAACTGAATACTGTTATCTTCTTTAACCATAATGTTCCTACTCTGAAAATCGCGGAACATAAAATATTTATACTCGGTGTGCGATAAATAATTGCTCAATGTTTCAAAGTCATCAATTAGTTTCTGTTTGTCATATGGCTGGCGTAAAACATCTAAAAAATAATATTTAAAATACAGCAAATCTGCCATAATGGCCTGCTTACCAAATATGGTATTGGTAATACATTGGCTATAATCTAATCCAACGTGCCCCTTAACCTGTAATAATGCCAAATGCGTTAAACTTAGTTTATAGCATGTATACATAGCCGTTGTAAATCCTTCTTCTTCTAGTTTATCTAACAAAGAAATGTCGCCCAAGTCTTCCTGTATATAAATATCTCTTTGAGTATTGATGCAAAATATTTCAGGTACCGATAAATTCTTTTTTTTAAAATAATTAGAAAAATAAATAAAGGATTCGTTTTCTTTCAGGTTTTTACCATAAGTAGCAATAAATGTTTTATCATCTGTGTTAATTCGATAATAATTTCGCTCGCTACCAGACTGGGGTAGTTTGTCTATAGATATAATTTCTAGTTTCGAAATAGAAAAAAACAGGTCTTTTATCTTATCAATAATTAAATCCATTAGGATAGTTTATTCAAGTAAAATTAGAATAATTATGTTAGAGAAAATCAAGATCAGAAATGTATAAAGAAAACTGCAAAATGTACTACCTGTAGAAATAGGTAATAACTAATATATTTTGAAATGAAAAATTTGTTTCCCAATTAATTTAGTATTAATTTGCTAATTAATTTAGTTAATAATAATACTTCTCTTTTGAAGCTACAATAAAATTTATAATTATGGAAGTAGAAGTATTTTTTGCGGCGGGGTATCTTGGCAGCAAGGCGTTTAAGCAATTAGATATACCCACAGCCAATGCCACCGGCTTTGTAGCTGCAGCCGATGACTATATGGAGCGAGGTATAGATCTAAATGAACAGCTCATTCGAAATAAGCCAGCCACCTATTTTATGCGCGTAAGTGGCAATAGTATGATAAACGCCTGCATACATAATGGTGATATTGTAATTGTAGACCGCTCTATAAAACCCACAAACGGTAAAATTGTAATTGCTGTTGTGGATGGAGAAATGCTGATACGGCGGTTAGAAAAAAGCATAAACAAAATGCGTCTTATTTCCGAAACTACGAAAATTGCGTCCATTGAAGTAAGCGAGTTTAGTGATCTAGTGATTTGGGGCGTGGTTACTTATGTGATAAAATTTATGGGCTAATTTTTTTCAAAATTTAATAATCATGCCGCTCCTTAAAATTTGAATCCATCTTGTTTGAACCACAAAAAATAGAAATCTGGAAAATATTATGATTTTTTTATACACGGGTAGATTGCTCATATACCGCATTGGTAACATTAAATGCAGAACAAGTGATTCCCAAAGTTGCAGAATTATTAAAAAAAGAAAGTTTTTTCGGTAAAATAAAAATAAATTATTTAAACAAAAAATATTCTGGCGTATTGAACTACGCTGACTTTTAGACCCGAGATTAAAAGAAAAAAATGAAAGCCCTTGTAGATTGCAATAGTTTTTATGCTGCCTGCGAAAGGCTATTCAAGCCCTCGCTGCATGGCAAGCCCGTTGTTGTATTAAGCAATAACGATGGATGCATAGTGTCCCGTACAGATGAAGCCAAGGCCTTAGGCATACAAATGGCAGGACCTTATTATCAAAATAAAAAAGAAATTGAAAATAATAATGTGACTGTTTTTTCAAGTAATTATCATTTGTATGGCGACTTAAGCTGGCGAGTAATGGAAACCCTGCGCATTCTTTCGCCGCATGTAGAAGTATATTCGGTTGATGAATCTTTTTTAGACCTTACCGGCATTGATGAAAATAAGCTTTATGAATATGCGTTATTTTTAAAACACACCACAGAATTATGGACGGGTATCCCAGTATCTATAGGAATTGCGCCAACAAAGGTATTATCTAAAGTGGCTAACCGACTTGCCAAAAAAGATAAAATAGGCACAAAGGGAGTAATGCTATTACAAAATATCGAACAGCAGATGAAAGCCTTACAAAAAACACCGGTAGAAGATGTTTGGGGAGTAGGTGCTGCGGGATCTAAAAAATTAAGATTATTCAACATTAATACTGCTTGGGATTTACGAAATATAAGTGAAGAGTGGGCAAGAAAAAATTTGAGTGGTATTGTTGGTGTAAGGCTTATAAAAGAATTACGTGGAGAGGCTTGTATAGAAATGAAAAAATCGTTGGAAACAAAAAAAATGATATGCACTAGCCGTATGTTCGGCAAACCAGTTTATGATTTAAATGAATTAAAAGAAGCGGTAGCTACCTATATTACTAGGGCAGGAGAAAAATTACGTCGGCAAAATAGTGCTGCAAAAACTATTAGCATTTTTGTAGTAACAAACAATTACAGCAGCAAGTACGAATACAAGCCAGTTAGCAGCTCATTGTATACAATACTACCATATGCCACATCACTTACCAATTTGCTTATTACACACGCCATGCCACTAGTAAATAATTTGTATAGAAAAGGTAGTAAATATTTAAAAGCGGGTGTTGTACTTAGTGGTATAGTGCCCGACAATGCAGTACAGTTTAATTTATTTAATGCTCCATCAAATGAGCAGAATAAAAATTTGATTAAAATAATTGATAATATAAATTTTAGTATGCGTGATGATGTGTTAAAATTTGCCAGGGCGGGCACAAAACGAAACTGGAAAATGCGTCAGGAACTAAGAAGCAAGCGATTTACTACAAGATGGGAGGAATTATTTGAAGTAAAATAATGTACACTAATATATAAAAAGATAACCTTTTAATCATTACGTTTTTTATATTAAAAGTAGGATATAGTTAATTAACTGACTATAGCTAAAAATATAATAAAAAGGATAATGATAATAATATTATAAATTTATCGTTTTATTAAGAACCGCTAGTAGGTATATTAATCCTAAAGGCTATATAAAATTTTAAAAATGAAAAATTAGATAACCGCAGCCTTTACTACTAATGCGCCAGATGATCTTAAGTATAACAAAAAAGCTTTGTTTGTCACAAAAAAACCTGTCTATATATACCGAAGAAGATTTAGGAGAGGGTATTCTGGATGTAAGTGTTGTGTATTAGAATAAAAACAGGACTTATTATAGCTAAATTGCTCCTTGGTTATTTACAACCTTATTTACATTTTACACTTCTTTTTAAAATTAAAAATGTCTGAAATCAAGTAATTTTGTGTTTAAGAAAAATTATGATTACAGAAAAATATAAAGCCTGTGCTATTATTGGTGCTGGCGTATCGGGTTTAGCAGCTGCCATTAGGATGCGCAACAAAGGATACCGGGTAACTGTATTTGAAGCAAATTCGTTTGCGGGTGGTAAATTATCAACTGAAACTAAAGATGGATATCGGTTTGATATGGGTCCTTCCGTTTTTACCATGCCAGAATATGTTGATGAGTTATTTAAAATATCGGGTAAAAACCCACGGGAGCATTTTAACTACACCCAACTTGACCCGGTTTACAAATATTTTTTTGAAGATGGAAGTTCTTTAGATGCTTATCATGGTAAAGAAAAATTTGCGGAGCAGTTAGCTGAAAAAACAAAAGATAGAAAAGAAGATATTATCAAACATCTTGATAAAACGGAAAAAATCTACAATCTTACAGATGAAGTTTTCTTAAAAAATTCATTGCATAAACTAAAAGGTTTTTTTACCTGGTCAGTAGTAAAAGGTATTTTAAACTTTGGAAAGATAGGTGCTTTTGGTAGTATGGATGCTGCAAATAAAAAGACATTTAAAGATTCAAGATTAATAAAAATATTTAACCGCTACGCAACATACAATGGCTCTAGTCCATATTTATCGCCAGCCACATTAAATGTTATTGCGCATGTAGAAATTGTAAAGGGAGCCTTTTATCCAGATGGTGGCATGTTTAGTATTACTGCTTCATTATTAAAACTAGCTAAAGATATTGGTGTAGAGTTTAAATTTTCAACCGCTGTAAGAGAGATCTTAATAAAGGATAATAAAGCAACTGGAGTAAAAACTGATCATGAAATACAATTATTTGATGTAGTTATTAGTAATATGGATGTGTATAACAGTTATAAAAAGTTGATGCCGCTTGTAAAAAAGCCGGCCAAAACTTTAGATCAGCCAAAATCTAGTTCGGGTATTATTTTTTATTGGGGTATTAAAAAAGAGTTTAAAAATTTGGGGCTCCACAATATTCTTTTTAGTGCAAATTACGAAGAAGAATTTAACAATATTTTTTTAAAAAAATCTATTTATAATGACCCTACCATATATATCAATATTACCAGTAAGCACACCCCATCTGATGCTCCTGCTGGATGCGAAAACTGGTTTTGTTTTATAAATGTGCCAAATAATACAGGACAAGACTGGAATTTATACATTACAGAGTCCCGTATAAATATGATACAAAAAATAAATAAGATATTAAAAACAGATATTACTCCGCTAATAGAAAGTGAAACGGTTTTTGATCCACGGACTATAGAAAGTCGAACATCGAGTGCTTTTGGTGCTATTTACGGCAATAGTTCTAATAATAAATTTGCAGCTTTTTTACGACATGCAAACTTTTCTAAAAAAATTAAAAATTTATACTTCTGTGGGGGCAGTGTGCATCCGGGACCAAGTATACCGTTATGTTTATTATCAGCAAAAATTACAACTGATTTAATTAAGTAATTTAATAACAGTAGAATAATTATTAATAAGCAGAAAAGTGGACTAGGTGTAAGTAAAAAGCTATAAAATGTAACTAATTAGCTGATAATTTAGAATCTTTATTGATTAAAGTTATTACTTTTTAATTTTTCATAAATTACAATATTCATCAGTATTAGTAACATACCATAAAATACGTCTTCAACTGGAATGGTAAATATTTTTATATTAAGATTTTCGGCTTCGTTATACAGCACAACCGGTATAGCTGTAAGAAATCCATTAACAATTAAAAAAGGGATTAGGGAGATAAAAAATGATATCAAGAAGGAAATCGCATCAAAACTTTTAAAATAATTACGAAAAAAATAAAGGCCCATAATAAAACTGGCAGTTAAAATAAAGGTTAATGCTGTATAATATTTATCAACATTAATTATCCCAATTATTAATAAGCAAATGGCTAGCATTTTTAAAAATATATCAGCCTGTTTATTTTTTTTTAATCTTGGAAAGTAGCATCTTATACAGGCGTAAATAAATACACAGCAATAAGGTATAATAAAAAAGAAAAGTAGTTCCTCTAGGGGAAGGTTGATAAATTTAATACCAGTAATGTACGTTTCATTAAAATGCCATATCCCTATTGAAGTAAAATAAATATCCCAACAAATATAAATAGTTGCAGGAATAAGCATGGCAATAAAAAGGTATTTCCAATTTTTATAAAATTCTAATTTTTTATCAAAACTTAATGCTATAGGTCCTAGCACAGAGGCAGTAAGTATTAAAAAATATGTATAATGAGCGTTCAAGTAATTCTATTTATTGTGAAGTTTTTTATCGTATATAATTTTATCCCAGTATTTTTTATGTACCCAAAGCATGCCAAAACTTTCTCCTTGTTCTTTGCCTAAATTTTTATGATGCATTTTATGTGCCCATCGCAAAGTGCGTATATAATTATTATTACTTCGTGTAAACCACTTAAATCGCTGGTGAATAATTACTTCATGAACAATAAAATAAGCAATTCCATAAAGAGAAATTCCTGCTCCAATTGATATCATCACGTACTTACTATATATTACGCCAAACATAATTAATAGCCAGCTAGGTATTGCAAATAGGAGAAAGAAAGCATCATTTTTTTCAAAAAATCCGCCTTCTTTCTGGTGATGATCTTTATGAAGGTACCATCCTATGCCATGCATGATATAGCGATGAAGCCACCAGGTAAAAGCTTCCATTAAGGTAAAAGTTGTTAAAGTTATTGATATGTAAAAAAGATAAATCATTAATTAATTATTTAATTAAAAAAATGTGCGTAACAGTAAAAAAAACATTACTTGAATGAGTAACAAATTTATTGCAAAATAATTTTGTTTATTAAATTTTGAAAAATTAAATACCGTTAATAACAATAAACTAATTGCAAACCAGCATATATAGTTTTTCATGGGTATTGTTCCATTACCATTCCATTTCCAGTAGTTTAATTTTACTGCAATGGGTTCCATTAGCCAATCAAATAGTAGTGCTAAGATAGCGCCGTCTATTATTACAGATAAGGCTTTAATAACCATAGGCGATTTACCTGTATCTAAAGCAATGCGATTAATAGCTTTCATTAGTAAAGTATGTATGCTAACACCACAACAGTAAATAATAATAAACCAATTTATGCCTATTAATAATGGTAAATTTTTAATGCTAAAGCCGAGTGTTTTTCCATAAGTATAATCACCAAATAATAAGCCAGTTTTGATACCAATCAGTTCAACAGCAAGGCCAATAAAAACAGTAATTAGTAAAAAAATAAAAAAGGATTTATTTTTATCTCTTTGTGTCCATATTAACAATATAAAAGATAGTAATAAATTATAGGGTGTAGCTGCTATAAAAAATGCTTTATCAAAAAATAAAAGTCCTAGTAACCCAATGACATGAAAAACTACAGCAATGGTTGTAGCAATATGAAATTTTGTTAAATTAGTAAACACGTAGTTTTTTCTATAAATTAAATTAAATAGCTATTACACAAAGGTAATCTACCATTTTTGGAAAAGCAATTTTAAACCACTCCGTATATTTATGTGGGTGTGATTTTATCGAATTTTTAATTTCTTCTACTGGCATAAAGCAGTAATCACTTACTTCTTCAGCATTAGGTGTAATAATGCCATCATATGTGCCAAAAAAAACATGATCAAATTCATGCTCCGTTAATCCGTTATCAAAAGAAACTTTATAAATAAAATCAAATGCTTTTTTAAGTTTGGTATTAAAGCCCATTTCTTGTTGCAGGCGTATTTCTGCTGCGCTTAAAGTTTCTTCACCTGGTTTGGGGTGACTACAGCAAGCATTTGTCCATAAACCAGCACTATGGTATTTTTTATTAGCTCTTTTGTGCAGAAGCATTTCTCCATGTGCATTAAAAATAAAAATACTAAAAGCTCTATGCAATAAAGCTTTTTGGTGAACTTCTAGTTTTGTAATAGTTCCAATTTGCACATCATAGTCGTCTACTAAAATAATATCCATAAATATTAGTAAAGTTAAAATAAATTAAATTGATTTCTTAATCCAGCTTTAGCAATAATATATATCTTGGCGTAATTGGAAATTCGAATGCGTTTTTCTAAAATATTAGCAGGTGCTGCGCGTTTAATTTTTTTAAATAAGGATAAATAATACTTATATGCTACAAATACACCAAATCTGGCTTTATTGGGTAAAGCTAAAATGCCAGCGTAAGCATTTTTAAAATCAATAGCAATATCATCTTCAATTTTTATTTTCATAGAAGGTGTAAAATTAGTAAAATCAACTTCCGGGAAATAAGATCTATTTAATTCTTTGTAATCCGCTTTTACATCACGTAAAAAGTTTATTTTTTGAAAAGCTGCGCCTAATGCTTGGGCAGAAGGTTTTAATTCGTTGAATTTATTTTTATCTCCTTCACAAAAAACGCATAAACACATTAGACCTACCGCTTCGGCACTACCATATATATATTCATTATACATTTTGCTATTATATTCTGTTTTACTAAGATCCATTTCCATACTAGTAAAAAATGCTTCAATTAAATTTTGCGAAATATTATACTCCTTTACAGTAAACTGAAAGCTTTGTAAAATAGGATTTAAACTTATGCCTCTCTCAATAGATAAAAAAGTGTCTTTTTTAAATTCTGCAAGTAATTCTTCCTTTTTGTATTGATGAAAGGTGTCTACAATTTCATCAGCTAACCGCACAAATCCATAAATATTATATATGGGCGTACGAAGATTTGGGTGTAGTAATTTTATAGCACTACTAAAAGATGTGCTATATTTTTCAGTTACCGCCTTGCTACAATATTGACTTACATCATGAAAAAGCTTCAGCATTTGTTTATATTTTTTTTATGCTTTTAAAAAAAATAATAGATCTAATCTATTTAGTATTAATTAAAGTTTTTAACCATAATATTTTATAGCCTGTTTGGCAACCACTTCACCACTTATTAAACAGGGAGGTACGCCAGGACCAGGTATAGTTAGCTGACCAGTATAAAATAAATTTTTAATTTTACTACTTCTACAAGTAGGTTTTAAGTTTGCTGTTTGGGTTAACGTATTTGCCAATCCATATGCATTTCCCTTAAAGGAGTTGTAGTCATCTATAAAATTACTAATAGAATAAGTTTTTTTATAAATTATTGTATCTTTTATATTTTGGCCAGTATGTTTTTCAAATCGTTTTAGTATTTGTTTAAAATAAGTTTCGCGTAATTCTTCTGTATCTCCTTTTATTCCGGCTGCCACAGGTATTAAAAAAAATAAATTTTCGCATTCAGGCGGCGCTAAGGTGTCATCAGTTATGGAAGGTATACTTACATAAAACAAAGGATGTGTTGGCCATTGCTTAGTGGTATAAATTTCTTTCCCATGTATTTCAAAATCACTATCGAAAAACAGAGAGTGGTGTAAAACATTTTTCAGTTTTTTATTTAAGCCAATATAATATATCAAACAGCTAGGGGCCATTATACGCTTATCCCAGTATTTATCACTATAAACTCTGCAATTTTGTGGTAATAATTTTTTTTCAATAAAATGATAGTCGGCTGCACCTATTACCACATCAGCATCGTAAGCTATATGTTGATTGGCTATCACTTGAGTTGCTATTTTGTTACTAACTATTATTTGATTGACATCACTATTAAAAATAAATTTTACACCTAATTCTTCTGCAAGGGAAAACATGCCTTCTACTATTTGATACATGCCTTTGTGGGGGTACCAGGTACCTAATTTTATATCTGCATAATTCATCAAGCTATATAAGGCGGGTGTATCTTCTGGCAGGGCTCCAAGAAATAAAACAGGAAATTCAAGTAATGTTTGCAGTTTAGGATGTTTAAATTTTTTGCTAATATGTGTCTTAATTGAAGTGAACACATCTAGTTTAAAAATACCTTTAACTAGCTCCCAGTCTAAAAACTCTGTGTAAGACTGTCCTGGTTTATGTACTAGTTTGTCTATTCCCACATGATATTTATATAGAGCTTCGCGCAAATAGTCATCTAGTTTGGATGCACTACCTTTTTCAATACTTTCAAATAATTTTTTCAATTCAACATAATCAGCTGGGATATTCATTTCTCCATCGTTCCAATATACTCGGTATGAAGGATCTAATCTTTCTAGTTTATAATAATCGGAAACTTGTTTCCCAAAGGAATTAAAAAAGCGTTCAAAAACATCTGGCATCCAGTACCAGCTTGGCCCCATATCAAAAGTAAATCCTGCTTCTTTTAATTGTCTAGCTCTTCCACCTGGCGTGGCATGTTTTTCTAGTACAGTAACGTCCCATCCACCTTTAGCCATAAATGTTGCTGCTGATAATCCTGCAAAACCACTTCCTATAATTACTGCTTTTTTCACAATATTAAAGTATAGTATTAAATTTAATAACTAAAACTTTGTTATTTTTTGTTTTAATAATTTTCGGGCAAAATGTATTCTACTTTTAATTGTACCCAATGGCTCGTTTAATATATCTGAAATTTCATGATACTTATATCCTTCAAAATATAGTTTAAAAGGATTCTTAAATATTTCGGGTAAATGATTAACTGCCGATTCCATTTCTTTTAACGATAATTTAGTTTCTGCGAAATTTGGCGTGGTAAATCGACTGTAATTTAAAAGATAATCATTAGGTGTATTATCAAAAATAGTATTTTGTTTTGCAATACGCCTGTAGTTATTAATAAAAATATTACGCATAATGGTGTACATCCATGCTTTAATATTGGTACCAGAATTGTATTTTTCTCTATTAGCTAATGACCTATATATTGTTTCTTGAAGAAGGTCTTTTGCTAATTCCGAATCGCGGGTTAATGAAATAGCAAAAGGTTTTAAATACTCGGTGTTATTTACAAGCGATTGGTTAAATTCTAATGTAGACATAAATTTTGTTTAACTTTTAAAGAACAATATTAAACAATATTAATTTTATATCCTAATTTTTGTTTAATACTTTTATACTAATATTAAACAATATGTAAATCAAGGAGTTAAGTAGCAGGGTATAAAGTGAAAAGATGATTACGCTATTTCGGATAAAAATGTTAAAACCTCATATAAAGATTTTTTTAACTTAATTGCACCTGGGGGATTTTTGGTATAGTTGTCTGTAAGATGGCCTGATATAATTACGGGGTGATTTGGAAAAATAGAATCAAGTGTATTAATAAATTTATCAAAATTAAATTTTGAATTTGCCATAGTTATATGTGTATAAATATAATCTGGATTTTTTAATCTTACTAGAAATGCTACATCCTTTAAGGGAATGCTACATCCCAAATAGATGGTATTAATCCCTTTATTTTTCAACATATAATTCATAAACAGAAGGCTTAATTCGTGATATTCTGTTTCGGGGAGAAATAATAAAACTGTTTTATTTATTTTAAAAGAAGGCCTTACTTTATCAATACCTACAATTATTTTTTGACGAACAATATTAGTTACAAAGTGCTCCTGTCCTGGATTTATATGATTTGTTAGCCAAAGAATTCCAATTTTTTCTAAATATGGAAATATAATTTCAATAACTGTTCTTTCAATACCATTGATTACAATAAATTCATCTAATACCAATTCAAACGCTTCGATATCAAGATCAATCATATTTTGTATCAAAATATTTATTGTCTTATCCTGTAATGCATCTAATTTATTTAAAGAGATAATTTTTTCATTCATTTCGCTTTCAGTCATTTTATCTATATGCGAAATTTTAAATCCAAATTTATTAAGCAATGCCACATTGAGCAATTTTTTTAACTCCTCATTACTGTAATATCTGATATTGGTATTGGACCGGTGTGGTTTTAAAAATGAATAACGCTGCTCCCAAATGCGAATAGTATGCGCCTTTATTCCTGACAGATTTTCAAGATCCTTAATTGTAAAAACGTGCATATGGAGTAGTTTATCTAATCATAATTACAATCAAAAACTATAATTGTTTAACAAAGTAATAATGCAAAATTTTTCATCATAAACTATTAAATTCTTTTTACCCTGTTATTTTCCAATACATATTCCTGACCGCTTTCTGTACAAAATGCTTTATTAGTAGAGTCGAATTTTAGTCTATGCCCATATTCACTCATCCAGCCTGTTTGCCTGCCTGGATTACCGATTATTAATGCAAATGCTGGAACATCCTTTGTGACTACTGCGCCTGCACCAATAAAAGCATATTCGCCAATCGTGTTGCCACAAATAACGGTTGCGTTTGCACCAATGCTTGCCCCTTTTTTTATCAGGGTTGTTTTATACTGATCTTTTCGGCTTAACGCACTGCGTGGGTTAATGACATTAGTTAACACCATGCTCGGCCCGAGGAAAACATCATCTTCACAAATCACCCCTTCATAAATACTTACATTATTTTGTACGCGCACATTATTGCCCAACAGCACTTTTGGAGAAACGACCACATTTTGGCCCAGATTACAATTGTTACCAATGATCGCCCCGGTCATAATATGGCTAAAATGCCAAATTTTAGTGCCCTTGCCAATGGTACAATTAACATCAATGATAGCTGTGGGATGTGCAAAATAATTCAAAGAATCATAATTTAATATTTTCCAGATAAACACCATAACCACTCTTCTCTAATTTCTTTGCTAAGCTCATTAATTGTTCTTTGGTTATAAATCCCATTCGATAGGCGATCTCCTCGGGACATCCTATTTTAAGGCCCTGCCGTTTTTCTATTACCCTTACATATTCACTGGCATCATGCAAGGATTCAAATGTCCCCGTATCAAGCCAGGCAAAACCACGGTCAAGTAACGCTACTTTTAATTTTTTTTGTTGCAAGTAATGGTCGTTCACGGTGGTTATCTCATATTCGCCTCTTGTACTTGGAGTAATATTTTTGGCGATATGTACAACACTATTATCATAAAAATATAAACCCGGTACAGCATAATTACTCTTAGGCTTAACAGGCTTTTCTTCAATACTAATAACTTTATAATCGGTATCAAATTCTACAACACCATACCGTTCTGGATCTCCTACCGGGTATGCAAAAACTACGGCCCCGTCAGGGTCTGTACTTCCTTGCAGCAACTTACTAAACCCACTGCCATAAAAAATATTATCGCCCAGCACCAAAGCCACGCTCTCTTTACCAATAAATTTTTCGCCAATTACAAATGCTTGTGCCAGGCCATTAGGAACTTCCTGTTTGGCATATTCAATAGTGCAGCCCCATTGACTGCCATCACCCAACAATCTTGTAAACTGTTCCTGGTCTTCAGGTGTGGTAATAACCAGCATTTCATTTATCCCCGCCAACATTAGGGTGCTAAGCGGATAATAGATCATGGGCTTATCATAAATAGGCATAAGTTGTTTACTGATACCCATGGTAATGGGGTAAAGCCTTGTGCCGGAGCCTCCTGCAAGAATAATTCCTTTCATTATTTTTATCTTTTATGATATTGTTTATCGTAATAACTTTGATAATCCCCACTTGTTACATGATTCAGCCACTCGCCGTTATTCAAATACCAGTCAATTGTTTTACTGATCCCCTCTTCAAATTGTAACGATGGCATCCAGCCTAATTCATTTTTTAATTTTGTTGCCTCAATGGCATAGCGCAAATCGTGTCCTGCCCTATCTTTTACATAGGTAATTAACTTTTCTGAAGTTCCTTTTTCCCTCCGCAACTTTTCATCCATCTGCCGACACAATTCTTTTACCAAGTTAATATTTGTCCATTCGTTATGGCCACCAATATTGTAGGTTTCGCCAACTTTACCGCTATGGAAAACCACATCAATAGCGCGTACATGATCCTCAACATACAACCAATCCCGTACATTTTCGCCTTTACCATAAATGGGCAGGGGTTTATTATTGATGATATTGTGAATGCAAAGGGGTATCAGCTTTTCGGGAAAATGAAATGGCCCGTAATTATTACTGCAGTTGCTGATCTTAACCGGCAATTTATAGGTATGATAAAATGACCTTACAATATGATCGGATGAGGCTTTGGATGAGGAGTATGGACTACGGGGATCATAAGCCGTTTTTTCGGTAAAAAACCCGGTCTCGCCGAGAGATCCATATACTTCGTCTGTTGAAATATGATAGAATATTTTATCCTCCATTTTACCGATCCAGGATTCTTTTGCAGCCTGCAATAAGGATGCAGTACCCAACACATTGGTGGTTATGAATGCCAGCGGGTCGGTGATGGACCTATCCACATGGCTTTCGGCAGCACAATGTAATACAGCCGTAAAATGATTCTGCGTAAACAGAATACGCAACAGTTCTAAATCAGTAATATTACCCTTTATAAAACTGTAATTTGGCTTATCCTCAATATCCTTTAGATTTTCCAGGTTGCCTGCATAGGTAAGAACATCCAGATTTACAATGTTGTAATGCGGGTACTTTGTTACAAATAAACGGGTAAGATGTGATCCTATAAAGCCAGCTCCCCCTGTTATCAATATGGAATGCATAAAAATTTTCGTAAAAATATAATTTATTTAGCAATTGATTCTTAAATTGTATTTTCAGTCATTATTTATAGCATGTATTTTAGAATAACAGAATTATTGTAATGGCAGCTTATTTCATTTTATTTACGGTTTATTTCATTTTACTATTAATACTAAACAAAAAAAACCGATTTTTTTTAAACAGCGGGATTGAGGCCAAAACTATTAATCTGTTATTTGGCATAAAAATAATATTGGGACTTGTTTATATTTATATAGAACAGCATACAAATAAAGGGCAGGATCTCGATATTTTTTTTAATAACAGTCTGGAACAAACAAACCTGTTACTTAATCACCCCATACAATTCATCACATCAACTTTCAGTTCTAATTATACAAATAATAATATGAGTGGATTATTTTCCACGCAATCCTATTGGAATGATATCAGAAATATCTTTATTGAAAAACTGCTGGGCATCATTAACATACTATCTTTCAAAAACCTTTATATCAACTCTTTATTTTACAACTACCTAATTTTTTTCGGCCATATCGCTTTGTATAGGTCTTTTTACAATATCTACCCAAATGCAAAAACGGGTATTTTACTAGGTTGTTTTTTTATTCCCAGCTGCGCCTATTATTTAAGCGGAATTAATAAAGACAGTATGTTTTTTTTAGGGATGAGCCTGATAATATTTAGTATTAGCCATTCGTTCTTTTTAAAGTCCGGGAAATTAAACAAGATGGCCATCGTGCTTATGGTATCCGGGTTTTTAATTACATTAATCATAAGAAATTTTTTCTTTGTCCTGTTGATTCCTGCAGTTCTGGCGTATTATTTATCTGTTAATTTTAACCAAAAACCCTTATTGATTTTTACAGCCGTTTTTTCTACAGTGGCTGTACTATTTTTTTGCTCCCCTGCTTTAATGCAAATTGTCTGTAATCGGCAAGCTGATTTTTTACATTTGGGTTGGGCACGAAGTGCTGTGGCTGTAGATATTTTGCAACCTAATATTAAAAGTTTCATCACCCATTTACCTTCAGTAATAAACATTGCCTTTTTAAGACCCTATGTTTGGGATAGCTACAGTATCTCTTATTTTGCCAGTGCAATTGAAATCATTCTTCTATTGACGCTGGTTTTGTATTCAACTATCATACTACTTAAATACAATCGTGATATATTTAACCACCCGCTTATTTTATGTTGTATTTTTTATGCGGTTTCTGCCTTTCTTGTCATTGGATTTACGATACCCTTTTTAGGTGCCGTAGTAAGGTATAAAACTGCTTTTTTGCCAATACTGATCACTCCATTCCTAATTGCGATCCCATGGGATAGATTAAAATTTTTAAAACTTCTATAATTCATTTACAGAAATTGAAAAGGCATTTCTAAATATGTGCATACAAAAAAGAAACGTATTGAGCATGCTAATAAGCTCTTTAAAAAACAGCCCTTTTATTTAATCTAAATTCATAAATCGTTGTTCCTCCGTTACCTTTGCCGACTATGCATTACGCTTCAATTGAAAATCTGGCCAAATCGTTTGGCATACGAACCCTTTTTAAGAACATTTCATTTTATGTAGAGGAGGGCGATAAAATTGCCCTGGTGGCCCGCAATGGCAGTGGCAAATCTACCTTATTAAAAATTATTGCCGGACTGGATTCTGCCGACACTGGTATCCTTTGGGTGCATAAAGACATTAAAGTGGTAATGCTGCAGCAGGATACCGCTTTTGAAGAAAATAAAAGCATTTGGGATAATGTGCTTAAGATGGATAACCCAGTGGTGCGGGTGGTTAAAGATTATGAAATGTGCTTGGAGCAGGAAGAAGAAAATATTAATAAGCTTACCGATCTGATGGCAAAAGTTGATGAGCTAAATGCCTGGAATTTTGAAAGTGAACTGAAACAAATACTCGGTAAGCTAAACCTGCACCATCTCAATGAACCAGTTAAAAACCTAAGTGGTGGACAACGCAAACGTGTTGCACTGGCTCAAGCATTAATTGAAGCCCAATTACACGAAGGTAAATGTTTATTGATATTAGATGAACCTACCAATCACTTAGATGTACAGATGATTGAGTGGCTGGAAGATTATTTATCGGCACAAAAAATTACCCTACTTTGCGTAACCCATGATCGATATTTTTTAGATGCAGTTTGTAATGAAATACTGGAAATGGATGATGAAAGAATTTACGTTTACAAAGGTGATTATGATTATTTTTTAGAGCAAAAAAGTTTGCGCCAGGAAGTACAGGCAAGCGAATTACAAAAAGATAAAAACATTTTTCGTAAAGAACTGGAGTGGATGCGCAAACAGCCAAAAGCACGCACTACCAAATCAAAATCAAGGCAGGATGCATTTGTTGATATTGAAGAACGGGTTAGCCAGCGTAAAGAAGAAACAGATGTAAGCTTGCAAGTAAAAATGACCAGACTGGGTGGCAAAGTGTTAGAAATGAAAAAAATAAACAAGAGTTATGGGGATAAAATAATCCTCAAAGGTTTTGACTATACTTTTAAAAGGGGGGAACGCATTGGTATTGTTGGAAAGAACGGTATTGGAAAATCTACTTTTTTAAAAATTGCTTTGCATCAGGAAATACCCGACAGTGGAAAAGTTAATCATGGCGACACGGTTGTTTTTGGAAACTTTAATCAGGAAGGATTACAATATAAAGAAGATAAACGTGCCATCGATTATGTAAAAGATTTTGCCGAGTTTTTTCCTTTGGCAGATGGTGGTAAAATATCGGCCACCCAGTTTATGGAAAAATTTGGCTTTACCTCAGAGCAGCAATACACTCCCTTAAGTAAATTAAGTGGTGGCGAAAAACGAAGACTGCATTTACTAAGCATACTTTTTTTAAACCCAAATTTTTTAATTTTAGATGAGCCTACCAATGATTTAGATTTGCAAACATTAAGAACACTGGAAGAATTTTTACTAGATTTTCCGGGATGTATTTTAATTGTAAGTCATGACCGATATTTTATGGACCGCATGGTTGATCATTTGTTTGCTTTTGAAGGTGATGGGGTAATAAAAGATTTTCCGGGAAATTATACTTTATATAGACAATGGAAAGAAAAAGAAGCAATTGGCAATAAGCAATTGACAACTGACAATAACGAGCCAGTTAAGTTTAAAAATGCCACTTATACTACTGAGAGTATCAAATCAAAATTTTCTTTTAAAGAAAAAAATGAGTTTGAAACAATAGAAAAAGAAATACCCAAACTGCAAATAGAAAAAGCTTTGTTAGAAGAAAAAATGAATGCCGGCGGGATGGATTATGATGCTTTACAAAATGCAGCAGAGCGCATCAGCAGTATTGTACAATTACTAGATGAAAAAGAAATGCGCTGGCTTGAGTTGAGTGAAAGAATTTGAGTAACTTTCATATTGAACTTTATCAAACTGCTTTATGAACCAACGCTTTTACTCCCTAGATGTTTTTCGTGGTGCCACGGTAGCACTCATGATACTGGTAAATAATCCCGGCAGCTGGGGATATATTTTTTCGCCGCTGGAGCATGCAAGCTGGCACGGTGTAACCCCCACCGATTTGGTATTTCCGTTTTTTTTATTTGCCGTAGGTAATGCTATGGCTTTTGTAATGCCAAAATTAGATGCGGCGGGCGAGGGTGTATTCTGGAAAAAAATAATTAAACGCAGTTTACTAATATTTTTTACTGGTATTTTCTTAAACTGGTTTCCATTTATTAAATATAATGATGCGGGAGATATTGTTGCTAAAACTTTTGAAAACCTGCGCATTTTTGGTGTATTGCAACGTATTGCGATTAGTTATTTTTTTGCTGGAATCATTATTCATTTTTTTAAAGTTAGCGGATCGTTTGTAGTGGGTATGTTTATTTTACTGGCTTATTGGTTTTTATGTGTGGCTGCAAATCCTACTGATTCTTTTAGTTTACATGGTTGGTTTGGCACAAATATAGACAAGGCATTACTTGGCGAAAAACATATGTATCATGGCGAAGGTGTAGCATTTGATCCCGAGGGTATGCTAAATAGCTTTGGTTCTATTGTACAGGTAATATTGGGTTACTTAGTTGGTAACTATATTATACAAAAGGGTAAAACTGCGGAGATGTTGAATGGTTTGTTTGTAACAGGCTGTGTGCTAGTGTTTGCTGGCTTTTGTTGGGATATGGTTTTTCCGCTCAATAAAAAAATATGGACCAGCAGTTATACTATTTACACAACCGGCCTGGCACTGCTCATATTATCCACAATGATTTACCTGCTTGACTTTAAAAATAGAAAAGGCATCTGGAGTCATTTCTTTAATGTGTTTGGAAAAAACGCGTTGTTCATTTTTGCGATAAGTGCCTTAATACCAAAAACACTTTGGCTCATCCGCATACGTAATGGAATTAATGCCGAAGGCAAACCAAAATACCTGAACCCTTTGAGTTGGTTTTACGAAACTATTTGTAAACCATTTTTTGGCGGCGACCCACGCATTGGCTCTTTACTATATGCTCTTTGCTTTATTGGTATGATGTGGCTTTTAGCCTGGGCACTTCATAAGAAGAAGATTTATTTAAAAGTGTAGCTATTAATATATAATCTGTTGTAGTGCCTTCTCCACTTCGCTAACCGGCAATCCACAGGATTTATCCCTACACACATAAATCATTGTCTGTCCTTTCATGAATTTATTTTCAAGCAAGGTAAGGTTGCCTTCTTCTTTTCCACCAAGTAAAATCACATTTGGTAAATAATGTTCATCAAATTGTTTCCGCTTTTTTTTAAAATCATCACCAAGTAATGCCACTTCGTATAATGGGCTAGTAAATAAAGCCTGTAAAATTCCCCAGTTGGAATAAAAATAAATATTACGTTGTACATCTTCTGCAACATTCACCAGCATTTGCTTTGCTTTGCTAATATAATTATCGTTGCTAAAAAAATGGCCCAGTAAAAAAAGATTTTTAGCCATTTCGCTGTTAGAAGATGGAATAACATTATCTGATAATTCCATCTTTCGAGATATTAGATGGGCGTATTGGTTATGTGTATAAAAAAACATTTGCGTTGCCAAATCAAAAAAATGCTCTAAAGTGTATATCATTATTTTATTAGCTTCTTGCAACCATTTTTCATCAAAAGTTGCCTGGTACAGTTCAATAAAAGCAGCTATGGTAAAAGCATAATCATCTAGTAAGGCATGGATAGATGATTTTTTATTTTTATAATTACGAGTCATCTCACCGTTAGTGGCAATTGCATTTTTTAATAAAAAATTTGCATTTTTTAGCGCTGCGGTTAAAAATATTTCTTCTCCAAATACTCTGTAGGATTGGATATAACCCTTTATCATTAAGGCATTCCAGCTACTAAGTGCTTTATCATCCAGCCCAGGCTTTACCCTTTCTTCCCTTATCTTCAACAATTTTATTTTTGCTATTTCAATAATATTATTTAAATCTAATATAGAGATGCCATGCTTTTTTGCAATCATTTCATCTGGTTCATTTCTTAATAAAATATTATTACGATCCTCCCAGTTGCCGGCATCGGTTATATTATAATAAGCCGAAAAAATGGCAGCGTCTTTTCCTAAAATTTTATCCACTACTTCTTTTGTCCATACATAATATTTACCTTCTTCGCCTTCACTATCGGCATCAAGCGAAGCATAAAATGCACCTTCGGAAGAAGTTAATTCATTTTTAATAAAGTCAAGTGTTTCATAAACTACTTTTTTATACAGCGGATCTTTTGTGTATTGAAAAGCCTGTGCATATAAACTTACCAGTTGTGCATTATCGTATAGCATCTTTTCAAAATGTGGCACATGCCAGTTAGTATCAACGGAGTAGCGCGCAAAGCCGCCGGCAAGATGATCGTAAATACCACCCCATGCCATATTATTTAATGTAATGGTAAGCGCTTTTAAAGCTTCTTCATTTTTACTTAGATAATTGTAATGCAATAAATACATCCAGTTGGATGGCATTGGAAATTTGGGTGCTCGATTGGCACCGCCCTTTATAAAATCAATATTCGGCTTCATGGCGGCAAATGATTTATCTAGTTCATCTAAAGAAAATATTTTCCCTGTTTCTTTAAAGCTTACATTTTCTGCAGCATGAATACCAAGAGTAACCTGTTCTGCAGTTTTTTTTAGCGATACGAGATTTTTCTTTTTTAGATCAACAAAATATTCCAGCATTTCTATCCACTTAGTTTTAGGAAAATAAGTGCCTGCATAAAATGGTCTGCCATCTGCCAATGCAATGGCATTGAGCGGCCATCCGCCGCTACCGGTTATTAGCTGAGCAGCTGTCATATACACCTGATCCACATCAGGCCTTTCTTCGCGGTCTACTTTTATACAAATAAAATATTTGTTCATCACTTTTGCCACTTCTGTGTCTTCAAAACTTTCGTGCTCCATTACATGGCACCAATGGCATGCAGCATAACCAATGCTGATGATAAGCATTTTATTTTCGGCCTTTGCTTTCTCCAAAGCCAGCGTTCCCCAGGGATGCCAGTTAACGGGATTATGTGCATGTTGCAATAGGTACGGACTAGTTTCCTGAATCAATCCATTGGTATATATATAATTATTATTCATTTTTATTATCTATGTTGAATACAATATTACTACTCATTTAACTTAACAATATAAAACCATAAGGATTTTATATTTCAAGAGGATAAAAAGATTGTAACCCTAGTGAATTGGTAACAATAAATGTAATCGATTACCACCCTGATTAAAAAAAATCCTTGTATTAGTAAAATATGAATAATTGCTCCTGGCAAGTTTGAGTTCGAAATGATAATCAATAATAGAAAATTAATTATCCATTAACAAAATAGCTGCAGACATATTAATTTTGAAATAATAGAACTTATACATTTGCAAGATGAGGTATTAAATTTTGTACAAAAATTTAAAAAGCCCCGTGAATAATTCACGAGGCTTTTTAGGGGTCAAACATTATACTAGGCAATTAAGACTATTGTATAATGAAGTCATAACTATTTAGGTAAAACGACAGAATCAATTACATGTACTAAACCATTATCAGCTTTAAGATCTGTAGCAATTACTGTTGTAGTAGCTCCTTTCTCGTCTGTTAAAATTACTTTACCTGCTTTGATAGAAGCAACCAGGTTGCCCCCACTTACTGTTTTTAAAGTAACAGAACCTCCACCATCTTTGATCGCCTTAACAACTGCAGCAGCATTGAAGCTACCAGCTATTACATGGTAAGTAAGGATTTTTGTTAAGCTTGCCTTGTTTTCTGGCTTTAATAAGAATTCAACTGTACCTTCAGGAAGTTTAGCAAATGCGGCATTCGTTGGAGCAAATACTGTGAAAGGTCCAGCACTTTGTAGTGTACCTACTAAGTCAGCGGCTTTTACAGCGGCTACTAAAGTAGTGTGGTCGGTTGATCCAACGGCTACGTCTACAATTGTTTTTTGAGCATTAGCAGAAACAATGGTAGTTACTGCAAAAAAAGTTAAGACAAGAGATTTAATTTTCATTTTATATAGTTTTTGTTATACAACATAAAATAGAAGTTATTGTTTAGTGCTGTTAATTCTATCTACAAATAGTAATACAGATAGTTAAACAAAATAAAAATTAATCAGAATAATTAACATTCAGTTAACAAACAATATCCGGCTATTTTTAAGTTTGCTATAAATCAATAGCGCAGTAGATTGAAAAAGATATCTCATAGTTCACTACTGCTTTCTCATTAAAAAACCGAAACCTGGCGCAAACTTGGCCGGAACATCCACCAAATAAAAAGGGTCTACGATTATTAGGTCGTAAACCATTGATATATTTTTTTTGGCTACTGAGTATTGCATTTTTATTACACCTCCAGACTGTTCGTTTGAATGAACAAAAAAGCATTAAAAGGTTTTCCCAATTATTTTGCTATTTTGCAGCTTTCAAAAGTTTCTATTCCCCTAATTTAAATAAAATTATAATGAAACAATTATTTACCCGGTTCTTAAAATCAGCTTTGTTGATTTTTTTTCCTTTCTGTTTAAGTGCACAGGTTAACCAGGATTATAATATTTTACTGCATTCCGGAAAATTTATTCCGCAGGAAAATATAAGCTCCATATCTAAAATTTCGCCGATATTTCAGCAAAGCCTTTTTAAGGGCAGACACTATGTTGTTATTCAGTTTAAAACACTGCCAACTCAATTGCAAAAAGATAATCTGAAAGCAATGGATATTGAGCTGATAGACTATATTCCAAACAATGCCTATACAGCCAGCGTTTCGGCCGATATAAATATTTCAGATTTTAAATCACCTTTATTCCGGGCTGTGTTTCAATTTAAGCCAGCAGATAAAGCACTCGCTGATGTTTTAAGTGGAAGCGTGCCGGATTATGCCATTAAGCAGGCTGGCTATGCCGATGTAGATATTATTGTGTATGAAAAATTAAATATAGCAGATGTGCAACAGGCTGTTTCATTTTTAAATGCAAGTGTAATACAGGATGTTGCGGATTTCAGAATGTTTACTGCCAGAATTCCTTTCGCAAATGTAAAACAACTGACAAATCTTTCTTTTGTTCAGTGGGCCGAATTTATTGCTCCGCTTAATCAAATTGAAAACTTACCGGGCCGTTCATTGCACCGGGTAAACATATTAAATGACGGAGTTAGAAATTTAAAAGGCGATGGGATGAATATTGGTGTTTGGGATGAAAGAGCAAGTCAGCATCTTGATTTTTCTCCTGCCGGGCGACTTATAAATATTGATCCCGGCGCTAACGGAAGCCATGGTACCCATGTATCCGGCACTATTGGTGGCAGGGGTTTAATAAACCCAATAGCAAGAGGTATGGCTTCTAATGCAAATGTTTTTTCTTACTATGGTTTTTCCGGTGATGTACAAGTTGTTATGGCAACTGCTATTCCTGCAAATACACTTATTTCAAGCAACCACTCTTATCATGATGGACTTGGCGTTCAATGCGGACTGGGTGGAGCTTCGGCAAGCTATTCACTGCGTGCCCGAAACACCGATATAAACCTAAATAATTTTCCTTATCATCTCCATTGCCATTCTTCGGGTAATAACCAGGCAGCTTGTAGTGGCGGATGGGGAACCATTACCGGAACCGGTAAGGCGGCAAAAAATAATGTGCTTGTTGGAAATATAACTACCGATGAAGTACTTTCTTCATCAAGCAGTTGTGGACCAGTGCATGATGGAAGGGTTAAACCAGAAATTGTGGCTATGGGTACCAGTGTATTTTCTACCTACACCCCATTAAATACGTATGGAACAATATCTGGCACATCCATGTCAACACCCGGTATTACTGGTACTGTTGCTTTGCTTGCTCAACGGTACAAACAATTAAATGCAAACGTACTTCCTCCATCTTCGCTAATTAAAAATATTGCTTGCAATACAGCACACGATTTAGGCAATGCCGGGCCCGATTATCGTTTTGGGTTTGGCCGTATAAATGCATTGGCCGCAGTAAAAATCATTGAACAAAACCGGTATTCTTTAAACACCATAACCACAGGTTCAACCAATGATATTACCATTACAGTTCCTGCAGGTGCTTCCAGTTTGCGTGTTATGCTTACCTGGAATGATCCGGCAGCAGCAGCCAATGCAAGTTTCGCATTGGTAAATAACTTGGATTTAAGAGTTATTGAAGGTGCTAACACAACGTTGCCCTGGATATTGGATCCGGTTAATCCGGCAGTAGCGGCTATAAGAGCCGATGATAATATCAGTAATATTGAACAGGTAACGATAATAAATCCAACAGCGGGTACTTATACTTTAAGAGTAATAGGCGAAGCAGTTGCAACTGGACCCAATCAAGCTTATGCACTTACTTGGGATATTAATCAACCGTATATTGAAGTCATTTATCCTAATGGTGCTGAGCAATTCAATCCTTCGGTTTCACAGGTTATTACCTGGGATAATTCAGGCGTTACCTCAAATCAAACAGTTGAATATTCAGTAGATGGCGGATCAAACTGGACAATCATTTCATCAACAGTACCAGCAACTACAACCAGGTTAAGTTGGTCCGTTCCTACAGCAAACACTTCAACTGCATTGATAAGGATTTCAAGCGGTGCATTAGCAGATCAAAGCGATGCAACTTTTAAAATACTGGGTTCGCCAACAGGCTTTACCGGTTCAGGTATAAGTTGTGTTGCCGGTGAAGTAATCTTCAGCTGGATTGCAGTTGTCAATGCTACCCATTACGACATTATGCGGTTAAATACAACGACAGGAAATTTTGAAGTACAGACTACAAATATTACCGGTACAAATTATACAGCTACAGGGCTTACGCCCAATTTAAGTATGTGGTTTCACCTGAGGGCAAAAAATAATACAACGGGTGCCGAAGGTGAAAGATCAAATGCTATTAACGTTACCGTTTCAAATGGTGGTGGCGGGCTTCCAACTCCCGGTGCAATAACCGGGCAAAATGCAATTTGTGGTTCACCAGCTAACCTTCCTTATTCAATTGCTGCGGTAGCAGGTGCTACCACCTATAACTGGTCGGTACCTCCGGGTGCAAATATTGCCGGCGGTCAGGGTACCATTTCTATAACTGTAAATTACCCTGGCGGCAGTACCAGTGGAAATGTTAGTGTAACTGCCGGCAACGGAACTTGCACTACTTCACCATCTTTACTCCCGGTAACCGTTGGCAGTTCTCCTGTTGCAAGTCCAACATCGGGTGGCAATCAGGCGCAGGCAGTTTGCTCGGGTGCCCCTATGCCAACTTTAACCGCAACGGCAACTGTTCCTGCAGGACATTCAGTTGTTTGGTACAATGCAGCAACAGGTGGTACGGTGGTTGCTAATCCAATTTTAAATACAGTGGGTACAATAACTTATTATGCAGCCAGTGTAGATAATGCAACATTGTGTTTAAGTGCAATACTTACACAGGTAACACTAACCATTACCAGTGTACCCGGTGCAACCTCATCAGCAGCTGGTCCTACAACATTTTGTCAGGGCGACAGCGTAGTGCTTACTGCAAGTACTGGTACTTCATACAGCTGGAGCAATGGCGCAATAACGCAATCAATTACTGTTACTGTTTCTGGTAATTATACCTGTGCTGTAACTACATCAACCTGCACCAGCATAACAACGGCAATAGCAGTTACTGTTAATCCTAAACTTACGGCATCAGCTACTGCTACGGGACCTACAGCAGTATGTCAGCCAAATACTGTTACCTTGAATGCATCACCCGGCAGTTCCTGGTTATGGAATAATGGTGCAACAACACAATCCATAACAGTTTCAACAAGTGGTAACTACACAGTAAGAGTAACAAATGCCAGCGGATGTGTTTCAGATGCATCGGCAGCTGTACCGGTAACCATTAGCCCACAGCCCACAGTTAGTATTTCGGCAGCGCCTTATACCAGGCTTTTACCAGGCTTAAAAACAAAACTTATAGCAGTTGTAACACCGGCAGGCTCCTATACTTATGTGTGGTTTAAAAATGGAATTGCTGTTTCTGGAGCAACGGGTAACTCAATAAATGTTAATCTTGATCAATTGGGCAGTTATTCTGTAAGGGTTACTAATACAGGCAATTGTAGTAATACATCAGCATTGGTAAATATTGCCGATTCTGCATCAACTAAGTTATTCATTGTACCCAATCCAACCACCGGCCGGTTTGATGTAATTTACCACAGCAGTTCAGCAACCAATACGCATACGTTAAGCATATTTGATTCAAAAGGGGCATTGGTGTACAGCAAAGCTTATCCCATTACCGGACCCTATCAGCGTATGTATGTTGATATGAGATCGGGAGGTAAAGGAACTTATGTTGTAGCGCTGTTTAATAATACCGGTAAACGGGTTGCAAGCGGTAAAGTAGTAATTCAATAAACAGTCTATTTTATTTTCTTACAGTGATTGCCAAATGGCAATCACTTTTTTATATAACCGCCTTCATAAATAGGGTATCAGGAGAGTGATGGGCAAATGTCAAATGTTTTATTGGATACCACACATTTATTAGAAAATGGAACAGATTTAAGATTTATTCAAGAAATACTTGGACACAAAAGCAGTAAAACGACTGAAATTTACACCCACGTAAGCACTAAAAGTTTACAAAACATAAAAAGCCCTTTTGATGACTTGGATATGTGA
>CAMBEI010000017.1 GCA_945865645.1 Chitinophaga pinensis
AGCTGAAGGAGAAAATGAATTTAAATGGTGGCTTAATATTTTTCAGGAGGATTATTATGTAGAATTACAACGTCATGGAATACCTGATCAGGATAAAGTAAATGAAGTTTTACTGAGGTTTGCAAAAAAATACGATGTAAAAGTTATTGCCAGCAACGATTCGCATTATGTAGATCAAAAAGATTTTAATGCCCATGACATTTTGCTTTGCATAAATACCGGTGAGAAACTGAGTACCCCTGCCTTACGGGAATTTACCGATGATGATGTTTTTGATAAAAACAAACGCTTTGCTTTTCCTAACGATCAGTTTTATTTGAAAACTGGTGCCGAAATGAGCAAAATTTTTGAAGATTTACCTGAAGCTATTGATAATACTAATGAAATTGTAGATAAGGTTGAACTTCTAAACTTAAAAAGAGATGTACTACTACCTCATTTTACAGTGCCAGTAAATTTTAAAACACAGGATGAATACTTGGCCAATTTAACTTGGGCAGGTGCAAAAAATAGGTATAAAATTCTGACTCCCGAAACAGAAGAACGAATAAGATTTGAATTGGGTATTATTGAAAAAATGGGTTTTGCAGGTTACTTTTTAATTGTTGAGGATTTTATTAAAGCTGGACGCGAAATGGATGTTTTTATCGGTCCTGGGCGTGGTTCTGCAGCTGGAAGTGCGGTTGCTTATTGTATTGGAATAACTAACATTGACCCGATTAAATATAATTTACTTTTTGAGCGATTTTTAAATCCAGAACGTAAATCTATGCCGGATATAGACACGGATTTTGATGACGAAGGCAGGCAGAAAGTTTTGGATTATGTGGTTAAAAAATATGGAAAAAATCAGGTAGCACAAATCATTACTTATGGTACCATGGCTGCAAAATCAAGTATAGCCGATGTTTCAAGAGTAATGGATTTACCTTTGACCGAAAGTAGGGCTATATCAAAACTAGTTCCAGAAAAACCAGGTATTAATCTTAAAAGATTATTGCACGCCCCCTTCACCATTAAAGATGCTAAAGAAGGTGAAATTTCACTAGAAGAAAAAGAACAACTTCAGTCAGCAGATTTTGAAAATGTAAAAAAATTAAGAGAGATATATAAAGGAAATGATTTACCCAGTAAGATATTACATGAGGCAGAAACTTTAGAAGGATCAGTCCGTAATACAGGCATTCATGCATCTGCAATTATTATTGCACCTAAGGATTTGACCGAATTATTGCCAGTAGCTACATCTAAAGAATCAGATCTTTGGCTTACTCAAATTGAAGGAAACTCTATAGAAGAGGCAGGTGTAATTAAAATGGACTTTTTGGGATTAAAAACATTGAGTATTTTAAAAACTTCTCTTCTTCTTATTAAAGAAATTCATGGAATTAAGATTGACATCAATACTATTCCTTTAGATGATGAAAAAACATACAAGCTATACCAGCAAGGTAATACCAATGCTACATTTATGTTTGAAAGTACAGGTATGCAAAAAAATTTACGTGAATTAAAGCCTGATAAATTTGAAGATCTAATTGCCATGAACGCATTGTATCGACCTGGTCCAATGGCCTATTTATCCGAATATATAGATCGCAAACATGGTAAAAAACAAGTAGTATTTGATTTGGCTGATATGGAAGAATATCTAAAAGAAACTTATGGTATTACTGTTTACCAAGAACAGGTTATGTTACTCTCACAAAAACTAGCTGGCTTTAGTAAAGGAGATGCTGATGTTTTGCGTAAAGCCATGGGTAAGAAACAGAAAGGCGTATTGGATAAAATGAAAGTTCAATTTTTAGATGGCGCCACAGCAAAAGGATATGCAAAAGAAATTTTGGAAAAAGTATGGACAGATTGGGAGGCCTTTGCAGAATACGCTTTTAACAAATCACATTCTACATGTTATGCTTTTGTAGCTTACCAAACTGCTTATTTAAAAGCACACTTTCCAAGCGAATATATGGCAGCTGTATTAAATCATGCTGGCAGTATTGATAAAATTACCTTCTTTATGGAAGAATGTAAGCGAATGGGATTAACAGTGCTGGGGCCTGATATTAATGAATCCAACATTGGATTCGCCATAAATAAAAAAGGAGAAATACGTTTTGGCTTTAGTGGATTAAAAGGTGTAGGTGAGAATGCTATTATAAATATAATAGATGAAAGAAATAAGCATGGCAAATTTATTTCCATATATGATCTGGCAAAACGGGTTAATCATCGAAATGCGAATAAAAAATCGCTAGAGAGTTTGGTTTACTCAGGTGCTTTTGACTGCTTTAAAGATATTACCCGGGCTCAATATTTTTTTCAGCCACCCGGTGATATGCAAGGGTTAGAAAAAATATTAAAATTTGGTTCTGTATTTCAATCTCAAAGTGCAAACACTGCTAATACACTTTTTGGCGATTTGCAAATGCCTGATATTATCCCACCTAAATTAGCTATTTGCGAGCCATGGCCACTAATTGTACAACTAGATTTTGAGAAGGATGTTACTGGTATGTACATAAGTGGCCACCCACTTGATAATTATAAGTTTGAGATTCAACATTATAATATTTCACCACTAGCCGATTTTAATGAGTTTAAACTTACTGTTAATACACACGCAAACCCAGCTATGGGATTTAGACTAGCAGGTCTTATTGTAGATATACAACACAGGTTAACAAAAAAAGGCAAGAAATTTGCCGTTTTAAGTGTTGAAGATTACAGCGGCAAAACTGAATTTATGCTATGGAGCGAAGACTGTGTTAAATACAATAATTATCTAGAGAAAGGTTTAATTGTGATGATTGAAGGTGCATTTAGACAACGCTATGATGGTCAGCCTTTTGAGTTTGGGTTAAACAAATTACACCTATTGGATACCGTTAAATCTATACTAACCAAGCAAGTAATTATTGATGTAGAACCGCAGTTTATAAACAAAGAAATGGTTGAATTTATTGATGCGAATATAAAAGCTAACCCAGGTAAAACTTCTTTAAAATTTAATATTATTGATAAGCGAAATAACTTAAAAGTAGGTATGTATAGTTTAGAGAAAAGTATGACAATGAATGACGACTTAGCCTTTTACTTAAATGAGAATAAAGATATAGAGGTTTATTTAGTGACGGGGTAGATTAAACAATATACGCTTGTAAAATGAAGTTTAAAATTGGTTATGAATTTTAGAAAGGTTAATCGATTATTTTTTGTCAGATTCACACCATGTGGATATATACTTACAACATATTTACATAAATGGAATTAACTTTGTACTTTACTATATACTAAATTTTAAATAAAATAAATATTATGGCTTTAGAATTCACAGACGCAAACTTCAAGGTAGATGTATTAGATTCCGATAAATTATCAGTTATTGATTTTTGGGCAGAATGGTGCGGCCCCTGCCGTGCAATAGGCCCGGTAATTGAAGAATTGGCTAAAGACTACGAGGGTAAGGTAAATATAGGTAAGGTAAATGTTGATAATAATCCACAGATATCGATGAACTATGGTATTACCAGTATCCCGGCGATTCTTTTTGTAAAAGGCGGACAGGTAGTTGATAAATTAGTGGGTGCACAACCTAAGGCTAATTTTGTTAAAATGATTGAGCAGCATAAATAGTGTTCACAGATTAGTTGTTTACACAGATTTGTCAGATAATAAGAATCCCCTGTTTTAGCAGGGGATTTGCAATGTAACAATAGTTGAGTTGACTAATTAATGTTGCACGCTCTCTAATGCTTTTGGGTCGTGTTTGTGTTTGAAGAAGATGAGGAATAAGATACCTATAATTAGTGCATAAATTGCAAAAACCAGCCAGATACCATGCCAATCCGTTACACCATCAGTTGAAACATAATATTTTCCAATTACGTAACCACTTATCTTACTTCCAAGATAAGCTCCTATACCATTTGTCATCATCATAAATAATCCCTGAGCACTTGACCTTATTGAGGAATCTGTAGTTGTTTCTACAAATAATGAACCGGAAATATTGAAGAAGTCGAATGCCATTCCGTATATGATACAGGAAAGTACGATCATCCATAATCCTTCTCCCGGATTGCCGTATGCAAAAAGTCCAAAACGCAATACCCAGGCCAGCATGGAAAACAACATGACTTTTTTTATACCAAATCTTTTAAGAAAAAAAGGAATCGTGATAATAAAAATAGTCTCCGATATCTGTGAAATAGACATCACAATTGTAGAGTACTTTACAACGAGGGAATCTGCATATTGCGCCATAGACCCAAAACTGTAAATAAATTGATCCCCGTACATATTAGTCAATTGTAGTGCGGCACCTAGAAACATAGCGAAAATGAAAAATAATGCCATCTTATAATTGGTAAACAATTTAAAAGCATTCAATCCTAGTTTTTCAAGTAAAGAGGCATTCTCTGAAATACTTTTTGGAGGAGGGCATTTAGGCAAAGTGAAAGAATACATACCAAGAAGTATTGCAGCCGCACCTCCAATCATGAATTGAGTTGCATTTATATTACTATTAGTCAGATTCGTTATCCACATAGCTACAATAAACCCTATAGTTCCCCATACACGGATTGGCGGAAATACTTTGACAACATCATATTTATTATTTTTAAGGATGGTATAGGCTATAGAATTTGAAAGCGAAATGGTAGGCATATAAAAGGTCATTGCACTTAAAATAATATAATACAAAGTGTCTGGATCATTAACACTTGGAACATAAAATAGTACTGCCCCGTAAAGGATATGTAAAATGCCATACAATTTTTCTGCATTGATCCATTTATCAGCAATAATACCAGTAATAGCAGGCATGAAAATAGAGGCAATTGCAAGTGTAGAGAAAATAGCACCAAATTCAGGAAACGTCCAGCCTTTGGCATTAACACAGTAAGTGCCAATAGTAATTAGCCACGCACCCCAAACAAAAAACTGCAAAAAACTCATTATGGTAAGACGAAACTTAATATTCATATAGCTTGGTTTAGTTTGAGACTTGGAAGATATACATTTATTGAACACACAAAACAATCGTGGCCTATTTTTTACTAAGCAGTATTCAACAAAAAATTAGCACTACAACAACCATTATCAACGTAAATTTGTAAAAATTTTTGTGATGAATGAGTCTATTGATATTTTGATTGATGCTCTAGCAGATGAGGGTCTTAAAAGCATTGCCAGAAAAGTAAAAGATGGCAAGCGTATTACCGATGAAGAGTGTCTGTTGCTTTTTGAAAAAGGCAGCTTGGCCTTTGTTGGCTCTTTGGCCAATTTTATTAGAGAAAGATTACATGGTGATAAAACCTATTTTAACCGCAATTTTCATATAGAGCCAACCAACGTGTGTGTGTTTAGTTGCGAATTTTGTTCCTACTCCCGTTTATATGCCCATAAAGAAGAAGGCTGGGAAATGAGTATTGATCAGATGTTGGATATGGTGAAGGCCTATGATGGTAAACAGATAACCGAAGTGCATATTGTTGGAGGGGTACATCCTAAAATGAATATGGCTTATTTTATTGAGTTGATGCAAAAAATAAAAGCACATCGTCCAGATCTGCATGTAAAAGCTTTTACTGCTGTTGAACTGGATTATATGTTTCGTAAAGCAAAACTTACTACAGAAGAAGGCATGAAGCAATTGCATGATGCGGGGCTAGATAGTTTACCCGGTGGCGGAGCAGAAATTTTTCATCCAGAAATAAGAGCGCAAATTTGCGCAGATAAAGTAGATGCAATTGGTTGGCTGGCCATACATGAAGCAGCACATCATTTGGGTATGTACAGTAATGCCACAATGTTATATGGGCACATAGAAAAATACGAACATCGAATTGACCATATGAGTAGGTTAAGAGAGTTACAAGATAAAACCGGCGGCTTTAACACCTTCATCCCATTAAAATTCCGTAATCAAGATAATGCTATGAGTTATGTTGTAGAATCTACAATTACAGAAGATATGCGCCTATATGCTATTGCTAGAATTTATTTAGATAATTTTCCTCACCTTAAGGCATATTGGCCTATGCTAGGACGCCAAAATGCGCAATTGAGTTTATCTTTTGGCGTAAACGATATTGACGGAACTATTGATGATTCTACAAAAATTTATAGTATGGCTGGTAGTGAAGAACAAACACCAGAAATGAGTACTGAAGAATTAGTTAGATTGATAAAACAGGCAAATCGCAAACCTATTGAAAGAGACACTTTATACAATATAGTAAAGGATTACAGCGATTTTAATTTTTAAAAAAGAAATACGGGTAGTGTAAAAAACTAATAGGTTACTATTACTTACAAAAAAGCAGAGTAACAATTTATCCTACTTTTTTAATTCATAAATATTAAGATTAAGTACTGTTTTATTATTATACAAATAAAAAAGCAACCATAATTAATGAAATATATAAAAGTGTAAGATAACTAACTGCTAGGTAGGCAATGGTTTTCATATGGGTACAGTTTAATAACATCAGTTAAGCAAGTATGATAACAAACTATAAAAATGCTTAAAATTAAGAAGTAAGGAAAAAAAATTGACATATCTGCAAATCACATAACGTATTTAAAAGTTATCATTTAGTGCAAATACAGGCTTTCGGTAAATCCACTGGCCAGCAGTAAAATCGGGAAAATCTACGGTTTCGTTTCCCATAATAATTGATTGCTCACTTAATGGAGTTATCGCACTCCAAGTTGCTGCATCATATACATCAAGTGGTGTGGGTATATTTTGTTTAGCCGATTCTATAAAGGCATGAATAACATAAAAATCCATTCCACCGTGTCCAGATCCAGCGGCTTCTTTACTCCATCTAACCCATAAGGGATGATCATATTTATCTAACCAACTCTGTGCATTTTCCCATTGATGGGGCTTTGGAGATTTACCTTCAATATAAATAGCTTTATTTACATCCATCCATAGTCCTTCTGTGCCTTGTACCCTAAAGCCCAATGAGTAAGGCCTTGGTAAACTAGTATCATGTTGCAATAATATTGTTTCCCCATTGGCACAACCAATAGATGTAGTGACTACATCGCCAAGTTTAAAATTAATTTTAGCATTAGGGTGATTTTCTCCGCAAGTTTTTAATACATGCTTATGCAGTCCTCGTGATTTAGAAGAAAATGAACAAAGATTAGTAAATCGATTTCCACGATTAATATTAATATAATTAGCAATTGGGCCAATGCCATGTGTAGGATAAACATCTCCATTGCGTCGAATAGTATGTTCCGTACGCCATTTAGCTTCCGAATATCCTTTTTGATTTATTTCGCAACCCCCACCATAAGGATGAATGCCGTCATTAAATTTAACTTCACGTAAATCGTGTTGATAACCGCCTTGAAGGTGTATAATTTCACCAAACAGCCCTTGTCTAACCATATTTAACACCGCCATTACATCTCTGCGATAGCAAACATTTTCTAACATCATTACATTTGCCTTACATTTTTCGGCAGCCTTTACCACATCCCAATGATCTTGTAATGTAATGCCCAGAACTACTTCGCAACCTACATATTTAATACCCGCTTCTAACGAGCCAATAACCATTTCTTTATGCCATTCCCAAGGTGTAGCGATAATGATGGCATCAATTTCTTTTATTTCCAACATTTTTTTCCATGCATACTTATCACTAGAAAAAATTTGAGGCATTTTTTTTCCACTTTTTATTATAGTTTCTTTTGAAGAAGCTATCATCTGATCATCAATATCGCAAATGGCAACAACTTCTACATCATTACGTATTAACAAAAGCTCTAGGTGATCCTGACCTCTAAGACCAACACCTATAACGGCCATTTTTAATAGGTTACTATTACTACGAGAAAATAAATTAGTGCTAGGCATTAAAGCTATAGAAGTAGCAGCTATGCTACTATTTTTAATAAAGTTTTTTCTGTTCATGATAAATAAATAGGTATTATGTAATTGTAAAAATAACTAAGTTAAATACTTTTTATGTAACATAAATTATTTTAAAGGTATTCTTTATGAAATCCAATGACATGAATAAATTTTTCATACCTAGGGCTTTTTATTTAAGTGTAAATAAACCTTTTAATTCCTTTTTAATTAAAAATTTTTTGCTTCATTAAAAAAAATTGACCAACTTTATATTCGCGATATTTTGGCACTGTATAATTTATTTTTACAATTGCATCTTCGTTTATATCAATTGTTATAATAAAAATATTAGCCACCAAAATATCTCGTAATAGAACAAATTTTATTTCATTACCATTATCATCTAAACTTAGGGGAATAAAAATAAATATCTTTTTAATAAAAAGAAATAAATTTAAAAATTAGCATAGAATCCGTCACAAACTCTACAATTTCAAATTTTCCGTACTTATGATAAATTTTGTATAAAAAATATTGATTATTAGTAAAAAACCATTGGTTAAAACCACTGGGAATGCGTTAATTAAAATGCCACATAAAATAAATAAAAAATAACCGAAACTGTTTATCCATTTAAATTTAATATTATTATTAAACCCAAAGAGATATTCCTAAAAAAATAAATGCCAAATAACCTAGCAATTGAGTCAGTATATTAATCATAGTTTAAAAATTATAATTATAAAAGTATTTAATTATTCTTAAATTTGTTAACTATTGAAAATTTAGATATAATGACTACACATCCTATAATACAACTATTCATTTATACATTATCGGGGTTTTTATTTGGCCTTTTTTTACATAAAATTATAATGCCCAAATTGAGTAAAATAATTGCAAAAACTTCTTTTAAATACGATGATTTGATTGTTTTAACTATACGAAAATGGGTAATTCCTTGGTTTTTAGTCTTAGGTTTATTTTTTGGATTAAAACAGCTGAATCTAGATCTCCGGTTCTATTTCTGGATTCAAAATGGGCTTTTAATTTTTTATATTTTTTCTAGTACTATAATTATTTCGAAGGTAGTATCAGGATTAATAAAAATTAAAGCCTCCGACTCTGATACATTTATTTCTTCTTCATCTATTATTAGCAATATTGTAATTGTAACTATTTACAGTATTGGGATATTAATTATTTTACAAACACAAGGTATTTCTATTACGCCGGTGCTAACTGCTTTAGGTGTAGGTGGATTGGCAGTTGCCTTAGCATTACAAAATACACTTTCTAATTTATTTGCCGGTTTGCAAATTATTTCTTCAGGTAATTTTATAAAAGGTAGTTTTATAAAAATAGCTTCGGGAGAAGATGGTTGTATAGAAGATATAACTTGGCGCTCTACTACCATTAGAACTTTAACCGATCATATTATCATTGTCCCCAACGCTAAGTTAGCAGATATGATTGTTAGTAATTTTAATTTGCCGAAAACCGAATTATCTTTTATTGTAGAAATTGGAGTGAGTTATGATAGTGATTTAACTCATGTTGAACTAGTTACTAAACAAGTAATTAAACAAATAATGGAGGAAGTTGAAGGAGGTGTTTCAGATTTTGAACCCGTTATTCGTTATTTCTCCTTTGGAGATAGTAGTATACAAATGAAAGCGACTTTAAGAGTAAAAGATTATGTAGCTCAGTTTGATGTAAAAAGTGCGTTTATTAAAAAATTACATATAAAATTTATTGAACAAGGCATAAACATTCCTTTTCCTACGCGCACTGTTTATAGTAAAAAAGAGGATTAAATTGCATTAGTTTTTCTTAACCCTTTTTTCTTCTAGCAATATTTTAATGTAAGATATTTTTAATCTATTTTCTAATAGTTCTATCTGTATTTTGGCATTACGATTTGCATTACACATACTATCCGATAAATGAGCATCCCCTAATCTATTAATATTAACACCATCTGTATATAATAGGCAGTACTATCAATTCGTTAACCCATATCACAGGATTTATGAGGCAAACCTAATTTACATTAGAATTTTGACCTATAGATGATAAAATGAAAAAAAACTTAAAATTCGATTAATAATTTCATGATATTTATGTTTAAAAATGAAAATTTTTTTAAAGTATAACAATTAAATTTAAATACATGAATTCCTTAACATTTTCATATAAATTAGTCCTTTATTCCTAGCGAAATCTATATTGTTATCTGGAATGTCTCTTGGATTATCGTAAAGCTCCAAAGCTTTATTAATACTATTTTCCCTAAGCAAATGAATCATGGGATAAATTGAACGATTAGTGTAATTGGCCGCATCCTCCTCCGTTGTGCCAGCAAATATATAATGAGGATGAAAACTAGCTACTTGATAAATTCCATCATAGCCCTTTTCTGTTATCAATTTTTCTGCAGCAGAAACCATATTAAGATAATCATTAAATAGAGTCAACGCATTTGGAAAGATCAAGAAACCTGTTTCAAAGGTGTCGTCATTATCAAGTTGAGTAAGTTCTTGTAAAAAAGATTCTAAACAAATTTCAGCTTTTGTTGAATTTTCAACTTTATAAAAAACTGACTTTTGTTTTATTACACGGGCAGCAAAAGGACAAAAATTGCAACCAATAACTACTTCTATTATCCATTTTTTTGTTTGATCTATAATATCTTGCGCCGTAACCATTTTTAATTATAATCTTATATAACAAAGCTAATGTTATTTATGATTATGATGGTTCTATTTTCATTTTTTTATTACTGCAAACTTTTGTTTTTCTTTGTAATTAATATGTCACTTTACATCACTTCATTAAACTCGGGCAGTAACGGTAATTGTTATTATGTTGGCAATAATACAGAGGCTGTTTTAATTGATGCAGGACTATCCTGTCGTGAAACAGAAAAGCGCATGAAAAAGTTAGGACTGGATATAAAAATGATTAAGGCTATTTTTATATCTCATGAGCACGGTGATCATATTAAAGGAGTAAGTACTATAGCCAATAAGTATAGTTTACCTGTTTACATCACTAATAAAACAGGTAAAAATGGGCCTAGATTAATTACTCATCTTTCAAAAACATTTGAAGCTAATAAAACAATATTTATAGGGAGCTTAAAAATTATTCCATTTTCTAAAAGTCATGATGCAATAGATCCGCATAGTTTTATTATCAGTTTTAAAGATATAACTGTCGGGGTTTTAACTGATATAGGAAATGTTTGTAAAGAAGTAATCCAATACTTTAATAAATGTCATGCCGTTTTTTTAGAATCTAATTATGATGATCAAATGCTTGAGAACGGGAAATACCCAATTCATTTAAAAAACAGGATACGTGGCGGATTGGGACATTTGTCAAATAGAGAAGCTCTAAACTTATTTATAGAGCATCGCTCCCCTTCTTTATCGCATCTTTTATTGGCCCATTTATCAAAGGAAAATAATTCGCCAGAAATGGTTAAACACTTATTTGAACAACATGCTAATGAAACAAAGATTATCATTGCTTCCAGGCACAAGGAATCTGAAATTTATCAGATTAATAATTCCTACTTTTCAGAAAAAAAAAAGGGTTACAAAGCACATAAAATTAGGGACGTTTAAATTATATATGGGGTGTGTGTTATTCAATACTTTCTATATAGTACTCGATATTATTTACTATTACTTTATTGTATATTTTTAAGCCCATTAATTTTTTACCTAAAGGCGATTGTGGAGATAGTGCATATACAACCATCCCATCAATAAGAGCTTTTCGCATGGCTATACTAATAAAAAAATAACCCTTATTAGTTCTAATTAAGCTACCATTCATAATTATGGATGAAGATAATGTCGGGTTTATTTTATCTAACAAGTTTTTTTGTGTTAATACCACTTGTAATTGTTCTCGAGCATTAGATTGTTCAATTTGAAGCATAGCTAATGCGGTTTCGTATTTATCTCCTGCGGTACTTTTCGTTTCATTGCTACTACTTTCCTTTAAGTCGACCAAAGACTTTTGTAATATGGGAATATTAGTATTAAGCATTTTTAAAAAATGGATATATATTTTTTGTTTTATGCTCATTTTTATATGTGTAAAAATAAAGATTCAATAGGTATTAATATGTATCATTTTACACTTAAATAAGTTTTAATCTAATAAGTGTCGTATTAATTACTTTTGCAGTAAAATTTAAGTGTTTATGCACTTAAAGCTAGGCTACAGAAAATTTAGATAGCTATTTTAAAAATAGTATTACAATACACATTGATAATGAATGAACAATTTGATCTTTTAATAGACAGCTATCTGCTAAATGATATTGGCATTGCTCCCCTTTTTTTAACTCCGGAACTATCAGCTGGTCTGCAGCAAAATATTATACAGTTACAACAAGATAACTTGATGACGCCTGCTGGAATTGGAAATGATAAACAAAAGCATATTAATAATAACATACGAACAGATAAAATTTACTGGCTTGATAAAAAGCATGACAATGTTTTTGAAAAAGAATTCTTACAACACGCAGAAAATTTCATTGAACACCTTAATAGAAGCTGTTATACCGGTATTAATGCTTATGAATTTCACTATGCAGTATATGAACAAGGCAGTTTTTATAAACCCCATAAAGATCAATTTAAAAATAACAGTAATCGAAAATTTTCACTTATTTCTTATTTAAATGATAATTGGGAGGTTAAAGATGGAGGGCAATTGCAGATTTATAAAAATGAAATTATACAGCAAATTATTCCTCATTCGCGAACGGCCGTTCTTTTTAAAAGTGATGAAATTGAGCATGAAGTAATAGTTGCTAACCGCCAAAGAATGAGCATTACTGGGTGGTTAAAAACACTTTAATTTACAAGTATAACATTATGTTTTTATTTTTTTTAAAACCATAAATTCCAATTTTTTTAAATGGTTACCTGTTAATCCGTCTTCATTAAAAGGTTTTCTTTCCCCTGTATCCATATAGCCACATCGATTATACCAATCTATTAGCTCTGTACGTAAGGAAATTACTGACATATAAATAGCATTAATATTAATATGCTGTGCAAATTCTTCTGCAGCCAATAATAGCTGCTTTCCAATACCAGCTCCTTGTAAATGTGGTAAAACACTAAACATACCCAGATTAATACTGGAGTGAAGTTGTTGTATGTTGATACAGCCTATAATTTTTTGCTGATTACTTTTGTAAATTAAAAATATGCTCCCTGTTTGCTGCATTACTTCCTGTACAGTTTTCTCATCTGCTCTTGTATCGCCTGCTATAAGATCAGCTTCTGATGTCCAGCCCTGTTTAGATGTTTCGCCACGGTAAGCCATATTTAATAAATTTTTTATAGGCACAACATCTTTGTTAACAGCAACGCATATATTAAGGTTTGAGCAATACCACATTAAATATTATTTAAGTTTTTCAATTATATCAAGTTTAAATTTTCTAGCATAATCTTTTGCGACATCATATCCTGCATCTGCATGTCTGATAACGCCCATGCCTGGGTCATTGCGTAAAACTCTTTTTAATCTTTGTTCAGCTTCATCTGTACCATCAGCAACAATCACCATACCTGCATGTATGCTGTACCCCATGCCAACACCACCTCCATGATGTAGGCTCACCCAACTGGCGCCTCCGGCAGTGTTTATAAGCGCATTTAAAATTGGCCAGTCGGCAACAGCATCACTGCCATCAAGCATACTTTCTGTTTCTCGGTTTGGTGATGCCACACTACCTGTATCTAGATGATCACGCCCTATAACAATTGGTGCTTTCACTTTTCCTGTTCTTACTAGTTCATTAAAAGCAAATCCAGCTTTTTCTCTTTCGCCTTGTCCAAGCCAGCAAATTCTTGCTGGCAATCCCTGAAAAGCGATTTTTTCTTTTGCCATCTGCATCCACCTTAGCAATCCTTTATTATCAGGAAACATATTGATGATGAGCTCATCTGTTACTGCAATATCATTTGGGTCGCCACTAAGTGCAGCCCAACGAAAAGGACCTTTACCTTCACAAAATAAGGGACGAATATAAGCTGGTACAAAACCTGGAAAATCGAAATTGTGATTTAATTGAAAATGGTCACCTGCGTTTTCAATTTTCAATTTTTCAGTTATCATTTTTGTTTCATATTCCTGAGCCCTTGCTCTTATATTATTACCATAATCAAAAGTGATGGCCCCTTTATGCATCAGTTGCAACATTAGTTGTACGTGTCGGTGCATACTTTCATAACTCAGCTCGGTATAATGTTCTGGATTATTTTTTCTTAACAGTGTAGCGTCTTCATTGTTGAGGGTATGCGGAATATAACCAATAAGTGGGTCATGGGCACTAGTTTGGTCAGTAAGTGTATCTGGTATAATTTCTCTTTTTATCAGTCTATCTAACAAATGAATAGCATTACACAATACACCAATACTTTTTGCAATACCTTCTTTACGGTAATAAACGGCAGCGTTGATTGCTTCATCAATAGTAGTATGTTTTTCATCTAGGTACTTTGTTTCTATGCGTTTGTCAATACGCCACTCTTCCACTTCTGCAATTAATGCAACTCCTTCATTCATGGTAATTGCTAAAGGTTGTGCACCACCCATGCCACCGAGTCCTGCTGTTACATTTAGCGTATTTTTTAATGTGCCTCCAAAATGTTTATCAGCGATGGCTCCATAGGTTTCGTAAGTGCCTTGTACAATACCTTGTGAGCCGATATATATCCAGCTTCCCGCAGTCATCTGTCCATACATCATCAGGCCTTTTTTTTCTAGCTCGTCAAATTGTTTCCAATTAGCCCAATTAGGTACCAATTGGCTATTACTTATTAAAACCCTTGGTGCATCTTTATGTGTTTGCAAAATACCTACAGGCTTTCCACTTTGTATTAAAAGGGTTTCATCGGATTCTAAAATTTTTAATGCCTTGATGATATTATCCAGTGCTTCAAAATTTCGTGCAGCTTTTCCACGCCCACCATATACGATCAGATCTTCGGGACGTTCGGCTACTTCCGGATCAAGATTATTCAATAACATTCTTAATGCAGCTTCTTGTATCCAACCCTTACACTGTAGTTTGTTTCCGATTGGGGTTTTATATTTTACCGGATCGTATTTATTTATTTCGTTTAGCATATTTATTTATTATAAAAGCGTGCTATAATTAACTAAGCACTTTCGCATATTATTATTAGTTTTTATTAAAAAAGATATGACTTTATTAGTTTATCAGTTAACTGTAAAATTAGTCAAAATTGGTTCTCTTGCCTAAATTGGATTTAATTAAATATCTTCAATTTTATTAAACTTTATTTATGAGTATTCATATAAGTGCTCTACCTAGTGAAATTGCCAAAATAGTTTTGCTTGCAGGCGATCCATTACGTGCAAAAAATATAGCAGATAACATGTTACAAGATGTTAAACAGGTAAACAGCACCCGTAATGCATTTTATTTTACAGGGACCTATAAAAAAGTTCTAATAACTATTGGGGCTAGTGGCATGGGGTGTCCTTCAATAGGCATATATTCTTATGAACTTTTTAATGATTATGATGTAGCTTGTATTATTCGTATTGGTACTGCAGGAGCTTATTGTGAAACAACTGCACTATATGATGTGATTAATGCAAATAAAGCATTCAGCGAATCAACCTATGCCAAAGAAGCGTTTAATATAAATACTAATTACCAATGCCACCAGGGCATTGCCTACGAATTAATTAATACGACTGCTAAAAAATTGCAGATACCGGTTAAAGCATCCAACATTCATTCCAGCGACGTTTTTTATAGAAGCGAAAAGGGTATCCCTGCTATTGCAGTAGAGAATAATTGTGTGTGTGTAGAGATGGAAGCTTTTGCACTATTTGCAAATGCTCAATATCTGAATAAAATGGCAGCTACCATTCTAACAATTTCTGATATTATTCCAACACAAGAGGCCATGTCGGCAGATCAACGACAGAATTCTTTAGATAAGATGTCGGAATTAGCTTTAGAGTCGGCTTTAGCTATAAATAGCTGGCTTAAAAAGAATGAAACTACCTAATTTATTTTATAAGTCTTTAAAAAATCAACGGCCTTAATCATATCCACATGTAAAATTCTGTCGGCCTCATTAAAGCTAACTTCCTTTCTAAATGCGGTAACAATTTCTTCAAGCACTGCCGATGTTTTTAATGGTCTGCGAAATTCCAATGCTTGTATAGCAGTTAATAATTCTATTGCTAATACTTTTTCTACATTATCCACTACCCTTTTACATTTGGTAGCAGCATTAGCACCCATACTTACGTGGTCTTCCTGGTTATTGCTGGATGGTATAGAGTCTACCGAGGATGGTGTACAGAGTTGTTTGTTCTCGCTAACAATTCCTGCAGCAGTGTATTGAGGTATCATTAATCCAGAATTTAACCCGGGGTTTGAAATTAAAAATGCTGGCAATCCTCTTTGTCCGCTAATAAGTTGGTAGGTTCTTCTCTCAGAAATACTAGCCAGTTCGCTCATCGCAATTGCTAAAAAATCTAATGTTATGGCTAAAGGTTGACCATGAAAATTACCCCCGCTTATAATTAAATCATCATCAGGAAAAATATTTGGATTATCTGTTACTGAATTAACTTCTTTTATGAATACGCTTAAAATATAATTAAAACTATCTTTAGTAGCACCATGTACTTGTGGTATGCATCGGAAAGAATAAGGATCTTGCACCTGTATTTTTTTTTGTGCATTAATTTCGCTATCAATTAATAATTTTCTCATGGTTGCTGCAGTCTCCACTTGACCATCATGTGCACGGATGGCATGAATATTTTCATGTAGAGGTTCAGGCACACAATCAAACGCATCGTAGCTGAGTGCAGCAATTATATTAGCCCATTTTATTAAACGATCGCATTCAACTAAATTATATAAACCATAGGCACTCATAAACTGAGTGCCATTTATTAGCGCTAGTCCTTCTTTACTTTTGAGCTCAATAGGTTTCCAGTTAAATTTTTGTAGCATTTGCAATGCAGGCATTTTTATATTTTGATGCCTAACTTCTCCTAACCCAATTAATGGTAAACTTAAATGGCTTAGTGGAGCCAAATCACCAGAGGCACCTAAAGAACCCTGTGTATAAATAACTGGAATTACATCGTTGTTGTACATTTCTATCAATCTTACAACTGTGCTTATTTTCACACCGGAATAACCAAAGCTAAGAGACTTTATTTTAAAGGCAATCATTAGTTTTACTATTTCTTTTGGCACTTCCTCTCCCATACCGCAGGCATGAGATTTAATAAGATTATTTTGTAACTCCTGCAGTTTATTTTTTTCTATTTGTACATTTTGTAAAAAGCCAAAGCCAGTATTAATGCCATAAAAAATAGCATCAGAATTAAGCATTTTGTCATCTAAGTATTTACGACAATTGTTTATAGATTCATGGGCATCAGGGGATATTGATATCAGTTGTGAGCGATGCAGCAAATCTTTTATTTGCTGAAAGTTGTTAAAATTCTTATCTAATAGTAAATATTTATCGCTCATATAGATATATAAATTATTTTGTTCAATCAGGTTTAAAAATATAACTTAGTCAAAAGTAATACAAAAACTGCTTTTAAATATAGGAGAATTAGACAATGCCTCAACCCTATAAAATTAAAAACAATTTTAATGCAAAAAATATTTTTAAAAATTAATATAGGATTATTCACTTGTTTTTTATCAGTAGTAAGTACAGCACAAACGGTTAAACTATTTAATTCGGGTAGTAAAGCTTCTTTACGGGGCTTAAGTGTTGTAACAGACAATATTATTTGGGTAAGTGGCAGTGATGGTACTGTAGGACGTTCGTTAGATGGTGGTAATAGTTGGAACTGGACAATTGTAAAAGGTTTTGAGAAAACAGATTTTAGGGATATAGAAGCTTTTGATAAAAATACAGCTATTATAATGGGTATTGCTGATCCTGCTTATATTTTAAAAACTATTGACGGGGGAGTAAATTGGCGTATTGTGTTCACCGACACAACAAAGGGTATGTTTTTAGATGCTATGGAATTTTGGAATGATAAAACTGGCATTGTAATAGGTGATCCCATAGGTGATAAAATATTTGTAGCCAAAACATTTGATACTGGAGAAACTTGGCATAGAATATCAACAACAAAAAATATTGTCGTAGATATTGGGGAGGCTTTTTTTGCAAGTAGTGGAACAAATGTACGTAAGCTAAATAAACAGGAAGTAGTTTTTGTAAGTGGCGGTTTGCGTTCGCATTTATTCATTGGGAGCACAAAAATTGGGTTACCTATTTTACAAGGAACAGAAAGTACGGGAGCAAATTCTATAGCTATTAAAAATAAACGTTGTTTTATTATTGTTGGTGGAGATTTTAATAAAAAGGATGACACAACAAAGAATTGTACAATTACTACAGATGGAGGGAAAACCTTTATCTCTCCAACTATCACACCACATGGCTATCGTAGTTGCGTTGAGTATTTTGGTAAAAGAACATGGATAAGTTGCGGACTTAATGGGGTTGATTACAGTAATGATGAAGGCAAAATTTGGAGATGGATAAGCAAACTTAGTTTTCATTCGGTGCGTAAAGCAAAGAAAGGAAGTGTCGTTTATTTTTCAGGTAACGGAGGTAAGATAGGGAAATTAATTATAGAATAGTCTTTTTTATTAAATAAAATTTATAATTGCGATTTAAAAGTTAAAATATTTTTTTGAATTATGATAACAAATATCTTGAATCATATCTCCTATTAATTTTTTTTCATTGGGTAAAGTACCATTCTCCATTTCCTCTCCAAAAAGGTTACATAATATACGTCTAAAATATTCATGACGAGGGAAGCTCATAAAGCTTCTACTATCAGTAATCATTCCAATAAATTTGCTTAATAGGCCCATATTTGATAATGTATTAATCTGTTTTATTATACCATCTTTTTGATCTAAAAACCACCAGGAAGAACCGAACTGTATTTTTCCAGCAACTGACCCATCATTGAAATTACCCATCATTGTTGCCATTAATTCATTATCGGCTGGATTTAAATTGTAGAGAATAGTTTTTCCGAGTTGATTTGTTTCATCTAGATTACTTAAAAATTTTGCTAGGAATTTTCCTTGTGAAAAATCGCCTATTGAATCCCAACCAGTATCAGTACCAATTATTTCAAGCCACTGAACATTTAATAGAACAAGGCTATAAGAGAATTGCCATTTTAGCTGGACCAAAAAATTTGGAAATAAGTAATAGGAGGATGGATGGATACCTAAACGCATTAAGAAAACATAATATTAAAATTGATGAAAGTCTAATTTTTCATTGCGACTTTAATCAAGATTATGCATTTTTTGCAACTCAAGAATTACTAAGCATGAAAAAAAAACCTGATGCAATTTTTACAATTAGTGATCGCTTGGCCATTGGAGCAATGTTGGCAATTAAAAAAAAAGGACTAAATATGCCGCATGATATTGGACTAGTAGGCTTTAATGATGAGCCAATTTTAAACCTTGTTTCTCCGTCTATTTCTAGTGTAGAAATGCCTTCATTTGAGTTAGGCAAAGTAACTGCAAAGCTATTCATTGAAGTCTTACATAATATAGACGATGATATGAGCAGTATTGAAAAAGTACTTAAAACTAAATTATTCGTTAGAGAATCTTCCTTAAGAACTATACCGAAATAAACGCTATTAATAATTTAAAGCATTAAAATTATATTAATACGCAATGTGCGCATATATAGTCAAAAAAAATCAACCTTAATCTTAAAATTATTTGAGCAAAATTCTGCTTAATTCAAACTCCTAAAATCAACGGGAACTAATTTACTAACCCCGGGCTCCTGCATAGTAACCCCGTAAATTACATCTACAGCACTCATGGTCATTTTGTTATGAGTAACAATGATAAACTGACTATTCTCGCTAAACTTTTTTATCATCTGGGTAAATTTACCCACGTTAGCATCATCTAATGGTGCATCTACCTCATCTAATATACAGAATGGAGCAGGTTTAATTAAATAGATAGCAAATAATAAAGCGGTAGCAGTTAATGTTTTTTCTCCACCACTTAACTGACCTATTGAAGATGGACGTTTTCCCTTTGGTTTAGCAACAATATCAATAGCTGTATCTGCTAAATTTTCAGGGTCAACCATAATCATATCTGCTGTATCATCTTCGGTAAATAAAGCTTGAAAGACTTTTTGAAAATTTTCTCTTACTTTATTAAATGTATCTAGAAACTGTTGATTGGCTGTAGCTTCTACTTCCTTTATAGTTAGCATTAAACTTTCTCTCGCAGTTACTAAATCATTTTTTTGTTCTAGTATGAAGTCGTAACGCTTTTTCATTTCCGTATACGCTTCAATTGCAGTGGGATTAATCTCTCCAATATTTTCTAGTCGCTTACGCTGTCTTTCATTTTTTTCTCTTAGCTCTTCTAATGGAGTATCTGTTGTTCTAGGCTCAATAATGATTACGTCTAAATCTACTTTAAATTCCACATTTAACCTCTCTTTCATTCCCGCAAGCTGCAGTTTCAAATCGGTAAGATTATCTTTTATTTCATTAAGTAAGGTGTCTATACCCTCCTTAGACTTATGTTTGCTTTTAATTTCAGTTTCTTTTTCAGATAATGCATTACGTAAATTATAATACAACTGATCTGCCTGATTTAATGCGTTTTCATCCGTTTCTTTAAGATGAAGCATTGTAATTACAATGGCTTCCAATTCCTTTAGCTGTTCTGCTGTTATTGTAATATTAGCAGATGCTTCATTTAATTGAGAATCACTATTCTCTATTTGAACTTTAAGATCATTAAGCTGATTGGTTTTAAATTCAAACTCCTGTTTTAAAGAATTTATCTTGCTTTGTTGTTTAATAAACTGAAGATTACTGTCGTTAAAAGTTGCTGTTGCCAGGTTATAATCTACTTCTGCAGTAGTATAATCCTGTTCAATCAACTGCATTTTCTCTATAAGTTCTTTAATTTGTATGTTAAACTCATTTAAAATTTCTCTTGTACTCGAAATATCAGTATGATTTTTTTCAAGCTGCTTCTGTAATTCTATAATCCTTGCAGTACTTATTTCTTCCAAATGATTTAAATTCTCAATTTTATTTTGCAAAGAGAACACATGGTTGGTTAAATTATTTATATTCTGCTGAATTAACTTGATTGCATTTTCTTTTAATTGCTCATTAAAAGTAATTACTTCGTTGTGATGTGTTTGGATAGTTAATTTTAATTTGCCTACAACCTCTTCTTGTGTAATAATTTCTTCAATTAATTTTTCTAGATTTTTAGCACGTCCTATTTTCTTTCCTTCAAATAAACCAACGCTTCCTCCGGTTAGTGAATATTTTCCTTTAACGTACTTTCCTGTTTTTTCAAGCACTACTGCCCCATTACTGTTTTTTAATGCGTCTTCGTTTTCTGCAATAAAAACATTGCCTAACAAATGTTTAGCGAGATTGGCATATTTACTGTCTATTTCCACAACACTTAATGCAGGAATGGTTCCTACTGGCTGATGTTGCATTTCAAAATTTGTTAACTTATCCTGTAAAAAGAAATTAGCCTTTCCTTTTTTATTATCATCCAACAAATGAATAGCTTGTAAACCCTCTTCAAAATTGTTAACTACATAATAATTAAGATAAGGCTCTAACACATTTTCTACAGCAGCTCTAAATTCTTCTTTAACATAAATAATATCACTTAAAAGCGGAGCTGTATAATTCCAGTTAGGATTATTGTGTAAAAATTTTACACTCTCTGGATACCCTTCCATCGAGTCTATTAAACTCTTAAGTAAATCATGTTCGTTCTTTTTGCTATCTAGCGTACGACTTTCTAGTGCAAGATCATTTCGCAAGCTTTCCATTTTATTTTGCGTTTGCAAAATTTGTTCTTTGGTAAATTCGTGATGGTCTTGTAATTGCTGCAGGTCTGTTTTATTTTGCTCCAGTTCTGTTTGCTTTTGTATCTTTTCAGGCTCCAATTGCTGCAGCTGATTTTGACGTTGCGCCTTTTCCTCTTCTATTTGTGTAATAGCCCGATGTAAATTTTGAATTGAAGTATCAGCAACTGCTACTTTTTTCTCCGCTTCAAACTGCTCCCTCTGTATGGATTGATTCTGTTTGCGTAACTCATCAATATGGCTACGTTTATCATCAAAAATTTTACGCTTTTCTTCTACTTCATTTTTAAGACCAGCTAATTTGGTTTCAAACTGCGTTAATTGAGTTTCATCTTCACCAATCTGGTTTCCAGTAAACTGAATACTTTCATCCAATCCTTTTAATTGACCAGCAGCTTTTTGTAAAAAATCATTTAGTCCTGTTTCTTTTTCTTTTAAATATTGAAGTCGTTGACTACTCAAACTCTTTTCACTTTCTTTACTACGCAAAGCATCCAGCATATCATTAAATGCATGCTGCATGGTTTGCAAGGCCTTCTCTTTTTGAATCAGATCTAACTTTTCTTTCTCCAGTATAGCTTCTTCTTTGGCAATAATTATTTCTAGCTCAATGCGCTTATCTACTTCAGCTTTCTGCTTTTCATTTAAATCCTGATAGGTTATATTAAAGCCCTCCAAAGCAGCTTTAGCTAATTCAATACTAACCTCTTTGTATTCTGTTTTAATTTCAAAATATTTCTCCGCTTTTTTTGCTTGGCTTTCAAGATTTTTAAGTTGGTTATATATTTCAAACAAAAGGTCTTCAATACGAGCCAGATCCTGCTCAGTTGCATCTAGCTTGAGCTTAGCTTCTTTTTTACGAGTTTTATAAATGCTGATACCCGCTGCCTGTTCTAACATTTTACGGCGACTAAAATCCTTATCCTTTATGATATCATCTACCATGCCCAACTCAATAATAGCATAGCTGTCATTGCTAATTCCGGTATCCATGAACAAATTATGTATATCCTTTAAACGGCATGCTACATCATTGAGGCGATACTCACTCTCCCCACTTTTATAATATTTACGAGTTACAGTTACTGTACTAAACTCGGTTGGAAGTAAATTTTTTGTATTATCAAAAGTTAAACTAACCTCGGCAACTCCACTAGCGCTGCGTGTTTTACTACCATTAAAAACTAAACTCTCAAGGTTTTCACTACGTAAATTGCTTATTTTATGTTCACCTATTACCCAACGAATACTATCTACTATATTGCTTTTACCACATCCATTTGGCCCTATTACTCCGGTAATACCTTCGTCAAAATTAAGTATTGTTTTATCGGCAAAACTCTTAAATCCTTTAATTTGTAGACTCTTTAAACGCACAGCTTTATCTTTATTTAAGTATGTGGGCAAATATAATGGAATACAGCAATAGAAAGTATTGATTTTTTACAGCTATTTTACCTAGTTATACACAGTTAAGGTTATAGCATATATTTCGTTATATATTATATTATATAATTACTACGTATAAAACTGATTATTTCTAAGCGTAAATCCCCTATTTTATGGGGGTAATTACTTATTTGAAAATATATTTATATTAAAAGCTAATAATATTTTCTGTTAAACTCTACTTGATAATCTAAAATACTACTTTTATTGAAAGTTATCAGTAAATTTGATCCTAAATTATTTATTTATGAAGCAATTATTCATTACTTTTTTATTAGCATTTTCCTTTACTGTTTATGCCCAGCCCAAAGTTTTAACTCAAGCTACCATTACTACAAAAACTACAGTTGAAGCACCTGAAGGGGATGAACTTGTACAAACAGTAACTTCTGCCGAACATGGCGAAGTTAGAATGATGCGGAGTAGTGGAGATGGCGTTACCAAATCAACTACTTGGTTAAAAAATAATCTAATTAAAACATTCTCTAACAATGAAATGGGCGAAACAACAGTAATTAGAGACAATGAAAAAAAAATAACCACCACTATTATTGAAATGATGGGACGTAAATCTGGATTCTATGTAACGGATAAAGACCAAGAAGAAATGCGTAAAAGTATGGATAGTATGATGAAAGGCCGCGGACAAAATATGTCTATTGGAGGTTCAATTCCACCTTCTATTTTTGACATTGTATATATTAATGAAAATAAAATAATATCAGGATTCACTTGTAAAAAAGCATATGTAATCGGCACCAATTCAAAAATCAAATCTGATACCACTACAGTTTGGTATTGTCCTGATTTTAAATTGAAAAATTTACCCAGTACAGGTGGTGCTTTGGGAGGATTTGGGGGATTTAATGTGACAGCCAGCAAAGATGGCTTGGAAGATTTAGCTGGTTTTCCTATGCAGTATGAAAAGAATATGAGCCGCGGCAGAAAAATGACCGTACAGGTAAGTAAAATTACAATTGATAAAGAAATTGCAGACAAGGAGTTTGAGGTATCAAAAGATATTGAAATTAAACCCATGAAAGATATGCAAGGTGGCGGTATTAGAGGCGAAGGTGTTCAGATTAGGATAGCTCACTAATAAGGAAGTGCCAATAAATAACAATCCCGACTATCATAGGTAACCGGGATATTTTTTTTGTAATTGAAATTATATTTTGAATATTAAATTTTATAGCTTTTCAACTTCAATTTTTTTCTTTTCAGCTTCGGCAACTTTAACTGAATTGCCATTCAATTTATACGCATTACTTAATATTTCTAAAGCTAGTTTGTAATTGGTTTTATCTGCAAATTTAAATTCTTTTAATAAAGCCAAAAGCCTAACTGATTCCTCGGCAAATGGAATAGCTTCATTCATAGTTGATTTTACAGAAGTCAGCAAATCATTCTTTAATTTAATTTCTATGGGTTTAACTCCTTTTATTTTAGCTGCCTGCTCCTGTAATTCAAAAGTTTTACTATAATAAATATTAGCTAATTGCAAATTAGCCTCAATAGTAGAATTTATTGAAACTGCTTTTTTAAATAAGTCTTCTATTTTTTTTCTGTACCCCACAATATCTTTCCCATTAGAATCTGAACTAGCAAGAAATTTATCAATTTCTAAAGCATAATTATAAACTAATGGATAATTATTAGGAAAATTTTTAATTAATTCCTCGTATTTATTAAGCAAGAATTCGTTTTCAAGATTAGCAAGGGCGAATTCAATTTCCTGAGCTTCCCAATATGGAATGTCAATAGGGTAATGCTTTTTAGCAACTGCTAAGTACTTATAAAATAATTCTACATTTTTTTCTTTTTTATACTTCGTAATTAAATAATCGTAAGCACCAGCATATTTTTCTTCACCTAAATTAGCATCAGCAATTTTTTTATAAAAAATTAATACGTCTTCTTTTTTCTTAAGTTCATTTGCAAGGACGGCCAAGTTCCATACAATATCTGTATCATGAGATGAAAATTTTAGTTCGTTTGGTCCGATTATATTTTTTTCAAAAATATAATCGTGTATTTCCAATGTACTTATAAAAAAATCATATGATTCAGCAAAATTCTTATCATTATATGATCTTACACCTAAATCGTAAATTCCATAATATATGTTGAATACAGTAGAGTTTTTCTCCTCCCCCGTTAGTGTTAATTTTGAATCTAGTAAGACATATTTTTTAATGGCATCAAATGCTACTTGAAATAATATTTTACTGTCAGAAACTGTTTTGGTTGTTAACTTAGCCAAAGAGTTATAAACAAAAGCTTTATAGTACCAACCTTCGGCTTTAATTGCGTTTTTTTCAACACTTAAGTACTTATCAATTTCAGTCTTCGCTTTTTCAAATTGATTTAAGAAGACTTGTTTTTTAATATTTTCTAAGTCCTGACCATTACTGTAAAATGCGCCTAACAATAAGATTATAATAAATATCAATTTATTCATGTTATAAATTTAGATATTAAAGGTATTAATTCTAGAGTTTAAATTTAGTGAAATATTTCAAAAAAATTCTTTTCTTAATATAATACAATTATTTTATAGCGTTTTATCTTTAAATTGTATAAAAACTAATGTAAATTGCATGTTAATTAATTAATTTTTGATTAGTCAGGACAGCATACAGCAAATTCTCAGCCGCATAGATATTGTGGAAATAGTTGGTTCTTTTATCAAACTAAAGAAAAGAGGCGCCAATTATTTAGGCCTTTGTCCTTTTCATAATGAAAAAACACCTTCTTTTACTGTTTCGCCTGCCAAAGAAATATATAAATGCTTTGGATGTGGCCGCAGTGGTAATAGTATCAGTTTTTTAATGGAAGCTGAAAAGTATAGTTATGTAGAATCATTACGTTGGTTAGCTGCTAAGTATAATGTAGAAATTGAAGAAAGTGAAACTAGTCCCGAATACAAACAACAACAACAAGTTTCTGATAGTTTATACATCATTAACAGTTTTGCTCAAAAGTTTTTTTCTAATGAATTATTTAATTCCGAAGAAGGACAGGATATTGCATTAAGTTATTTAAAAGAAAGGGGGTTTAGAGAAGACATTATTAAAAAATTTGAACTAGGCTATAATGCCGAAACGAAAGACGGCTTTACCAAATTAGCATTAGCAGAACAATACAATTTGGATTATTTACAAAAAACTGGATTAGTTAATTTACGTGATGGAAATGCATTCGATAATTATCGAGGTCGAATTATTTTTCCCATTCACAATCAAAGTGGAAAAGTGTTAGGCTTTGGTGCTAGAATTATAAAAAAAAACGACAAAGCACCAAAATATATTAATAGCCCAGAAAATGAAATTTATGTTAAAAGTAAAATTTTATATGGCTCCTATTTTGCCAGACAAGCGATTGATAAAGCCGATGAATGCTTACTTGTTGAAGGATATACAGACGTAGTAAGCTTACATCAGGCAGGTATAGAAAATGTTGTGGCTAGCGGTGGTACTTCTTTAACACCAGACCAATTGCGACTGATTAAAAAATACACCAACAACCTTACCATTATTTATGATGGTGATGGTGCCGGTATTAAAGCTGCCCTTCGTGGCCTTGATTTAGCATTAGAAGAAAGCCTGAACGTTAAATTAGTTTTAATCCCTGACAATGAAGACCCTGATAGCTATGTAAACAATTTAGGTACAGCAGCATTTATTGAGTTTGTTAATAATAATAAAAAGGATTTTATTTTATTTCAATTAGGCATTGCTTTAAAAGATGTGGGTAACGACAACACAAAAAAAGCAATTGTAGTTAACCAGATTGCCGAAACCATTTCTAAGATTAATAAAACAGAAGACTTTACTAAACAACAAGATTATATAAAACAATGTTCCGAAATATTAAAGATTGAAGAAATTGGTTTACATGCGTTAGTAAATAAATTTATTAGAGAAAAAATTGGCAAAGAAGAAATTCGGGGAAGTCGTGATCAACGATTTACTGATGTTTTTAGTCTAGATAATAAAGGTCTTGTTGATAATGAAGTAACTGCCCTTTTTAATAAAGATGAGATACATGAGCAGGCCATGATTAGAAGCTTATTAGAATTTGGTTTAAAAAACTGGGATGAGAGTCAAAAAGTAGCAGATTATATTTTTAAAGAAATTGAAGAAAATCAATTAGAGGAATTAATTGATAATAAAGAGTTGATTAAAATATTACACACGTATAAAATATGGTATAATGCAGGTATTGAACCAACGTCAAAGAATTTTTTGTATCATGAGGACTTGTCTATGAGTACTTTGGTATTAAGTATAATGGATTTTGATTACGAAATAAGTGTAAATTGGAAAACACGTTTTGAAGGACATATACCCACTAGAGAAGAATTGTTTTCTGAAGAAGTATTTTCGACTCTTAACTATCTTAAGTTACGCAAAATAAAAAGATTGATGAATGAAAATCAAGGCGATTTGGAAAAATCAACGACTACAGAAGATCAAATGATACTGGTACAAACACACCAGCACCTTAAGGAAATAGAAATAGAATTAACGAAGCAACTAGGTACAGTAATTTTTAGATAGCTTATTTAGCTTTATTCTACAAAGTTCTAAACGAAAATTTTATTTTCTTTCTGACAATTCTATTACCCTGTCCCACTCTTCTGGCTTTACGACTTGTACACTCAATCTTCCTAATCTTACTAGATCCATATTTACAAATTGTTTTTCTGCTTTAATTTGTGAAAGCATAACGGCATTTTTTAATTTTTTTTTGGGTTTTATATCTACAGCTACCCAAGCAGGATTATCTATTGTTGGATCTTGATAAGCTTCCTTAATAACTTTTGCAATACCTACAATTTCTACTCCTTCATTACTATGATAATAAAAAACTAGGTCGCCTTTTTTCATCGCTTTTAAATTATTTCTTGCAGAATAATTACGCACTCCACTCCAACAAGTTTTTTTTTCATTTACCAATTGTGTCCAACTATATACTGAAGGTTCAGATTTAACTAACCAATAAGCCATATAAAGAAATTTTTAAAGTGTAATATTACATCCATCCATTAGCCAATACATCAGCTATATGCATAGTTTTTAAGGAAAAATTTTTATTTTTAATAACCCCATCTAATTGCAGTAAGCAACTTAAATCAGTAGATATAATATATTCTGCGCCAGTTTCTAGTGCATTTATTATTTTTTGATCGGCCATGCTAGAAGAGATTGCGTCATATTTAATTGCAAAAGTTCCCCCAAAGCCACAGCAGGTTTCCACATCGTTCATTTCTACCAACTCTAAACCTTTAACAAAGCTTAATAATTTTCGAGGACCTCTTTTTATTTTACACTCCCTTAAAGCTGCACAACTATCGTGGTAAGTTGCTTTAACATTTAATTCAGCTCCAAAATTTTCAATCTTTATTATATCAGTTAAAAATTCCGAAAATTCAAAAATGCGTTTACTTAAATCTTTAACAAGATTATGTTGTGCTGAGTTTTCAAATATCTTACTGTAATAATTGCGTACAAAGCCAACACAACTTGCACTGGGTGCAACAATAAAATCAGCCCCTTCAAAATCTTTAATAAATTTGTAGCAAACATCTCTCGATTCATCCCAAAATCCAGCATTAAAAGCAGGTTGTCCGCAACAGGTTTGATTGATATTATAAATAACTTCGCATCCAGCTTTTTCAAGAACTTTAATCATATTAAAAGCAGTTTGCGGATAAAGTTGATCGACAAAACAAGGTATAAATAATTGAACTTTCATGCTCTATTACTATTTTAAATTATGATTTCAGTTTTTAAACATAATGATAATATTATTTCACATAATACTATTTCATTTATAAGCAACATTGTATCTGCCGTCCAATAATTAATCTAATTTTTCTATTGTATAATTACAACACAGGCATCCATTGGTGGTATTAGGATGCCTGTGTTGTAATTTATTTTGATGAGCCCGACATATCTTGATTTTAGATCCATGAAATGTACTGCAATTCTCCAATCGTTATTTATTTAGTAAGTCCCCAGCTAGCAAGGTATTTATCTACGTCGCCAGAACTTACTTTTGAACTTGTAGGATATTTATCCTTTAGATCTTGAAATATTTCAATAGCTTCTTTAGTATTGCCAATTGCATCAGCATATCGGCCAGCAATAAATAAAGCTTCAGATCCCATACCCTCATCTAAGTTGGAAATAGAACCAGCTTTTTTATAATAATCTAATGCATCGTCTATTTTCTTTTGCTCAGCAAATGCATGACCTAATAAAAGAAAAGCTTTGCTCTGTATCTGCGTTGCATCATTGCCATCAAAATCCTTTAAATGATTAATGGCTTTATCAAACTGTTTTAATTGCAAATAACAAGCGCCAATAATATATTGAGCCCTATTTGCTGACATAGTACCACCAAAGGTATTAGCGATTTTTAATAAGCCAGTAACCCCTGCTGCTTTATCTCCATTTAATACCATATTAACAGTATCCTTGTTATAAGATGAAGATGCTGCCATTAATCCAAATAATTTTTCAGCAGGAAAAATTAGGTCATCTGCTTTTTTCTCATTGGGGATGGTCACTAAATATTTATACCCAATATAGGAACCTAATAATAGAATTACTGCAGATCCAATAATGATTATTTTTTTACTGTATGCTGACCAAAATCCTTTAGCTTTTTCCACTATTTCTGACGCATCCATTTGTTCTGATTTAATTTGCTTATCTGCCATTTAAATTGTTTATGTATTATAAAATTAAAAAAATATTAATTAGTCCATAATAAAAGGGTAATCCTCCTGAAGGTATACATCTTTAAGTAATTCATTATCATCTGGCCAAGGACTCTCTTCAGCAAATTTTACAGATTCCTCTACTTCAAATTTTACTCGCTCAATAATTACTTCAAATTCGGCATCTGTTACCTTATATTTCTCAATTAAAACTTTCATCACATGCTCAATTGGATCTCTATCTTTATATTGTTCTAGTTCATCTTTAGTACGATATTTTTGCGGATCACTCATGCTATGACCTTTATAACGATAGGTTTTTATCTCTAATAAAGTTGGTCCACCTTTCTCTCTTGCACGATTAACAGCTCTTAATACCCCATTATGCACATCTTCGGGACTCATGCCATCAATACTATCGCTCGGCATTTCATACGCATCAGCTAATTTATAAATATCTAATGTTTTACTAGTACGGGCAACAGAAGTTCCCATGGCGTAATGATTATTTTCACATATAAAAACAATGGGTAAATCCCAAAGCATAGCCATATTAAAGGTTTCATGCAACATTCCTTGCCTAGCAGCACCATCACCAAAAAAGCAAAGTACTACACTGTTAGAATTGCGATATTTTTCTGCAAAAGCTAATCCTGCTCCTGTTCCTATTTGAGCTCCAACAATACCATGACCCCCAAAGAAATTTTCTTTTAATCCAAAAAAATGCATGCTGCCACCCTTCCCTTTACTGCATCCAGTTGCTTTACCATATAATTCAGCCATGCATGCTTTTGGTGTAATACCCTTGGCAATAGCTAAGGCATGATCGCGGTAAGCAGTTATAAACTTATCATCGGGTACTGTTGCGGTTAAACAACCAGCAGCAACTGCTTCCTGACCAATATAAAGGTGACAAAAACCACGAATTTTTTGCATGCCATACAACTGACCTGTTTTTTCCTCAAACCGTCGTAAAAGCAGCATCAATTCATACCAATATAAATAGGTTTCTTTAGAAAATTTGGTGACCAATTGGTTTAATTTTAGTGGGCAAAGATAAGGGAGAAAATGGAATTTTGAAGCAGGAATTTATTAATGGTTAAGCAAGTGGAGATTTGACTTTCGTTGTATATAAAAATATAAAATATTAACCCCTATTTCACTACTGCCTAAATTATAAAAATGAGTTTATAGTAACTAAATTTAATCTATATCTACATTACGTATCTTGCAGTTTATGTTATTTTTAAACAAAATATCCCTAACGCAGTTTAAAAACTATTCATTAACAAGTTTTAATTTTACTGAGCGAGTAATTGGCATTTGCGGACTTAATGGAAAAGGTAAGACAAATTTACTTGATGCGGTTTATTATTGCTGTTTTACAAAAAGTTATTTTTCAAAAATTGACTCCCTTAATACACAATTTGGAAAAGATGGTTTTAGAATTGAGGCATCCCCTAGCAACCCTTATGTAGAGGCTAAAAAAAATATACAAAAAAAAACAGATGAAATTGTTTGTATTTATAGAGGAACTGCCAAAAAAGAAATTTTAATAAATGGCGTGTCATATAGTAGATTATCGGAACATATAGGAAAATTTCCGGCAGTTATGATAGCTCCAGATGATATAAGTTTAATAACAGATGGTAGTGAAGAACGACGCAGATATATGGATATGGTACTAAGCCAAATGGATACTGAATATTTACAGCAGTTAATAATTTATAATAAAATTCTTTTGCAAAGAAATAGCTTACTAAAACGTTTTGCAGAACAAGGTAAAAACGACTTGCAGTTATTAGAAGTATTAGATGAGCAGTTAACCCCTCTTGGTAATTTTATTTATGAAAAAAGGAAAATATTTACAGAATTACTTATCCCATTAGTGGAAAAATTTTATCATCTTATTGCCAATAACAAGGAAACCATTACTTTACAATACAATAGCAGTTTGAATCTAAGCAATTTTCAAGAATTATTATTGGCCAGCAGAGAAAAAGATTTAATGCTGCAACGCAGTAATATAGGTATTCATAAAGATGATATTAGTTTTCAACTAAACGAACAATTATTTAAAACTACCGCCTCACAAGGACAACGAAAAAGTTTATTGTTTGCTTTAAAACTTGCAGAGTTTGAATTATTAAAACACAATAAGGGGTTTGCTCCAATTCTGCTTTTGGATGATGTATTCGAAAAATTAGATGACCAACGCATACAGCAACTTTTACATTGGGTTTGCAACGAAAATGACGGACAGGTTTTGATTACAGATACCCATAAAGAAAGATTACAAGAAGCATTTGTAAAATTAAATACCGCTTACCAGATTATTGAATTATAAAACAAAATATTGGCATAAGATTGTATATAATTAAATTTCATTTAAACCAGTATTAATCAACTCCAGTATTACAAATCATATCTTTACACAATGGGAGAAATTTCTATACAAGATGCCATCAACCAGTTTTTACAAAAAAGCCGTTTAAAAAGTGGTATACAGGCCTTGCGTATTGAAGAAGTGTGGGAAGTATTAATGGGGAAAACTATTGCTAAATACACCGATAAAATACAAATAATTAACGCTACATTATTCATTACCACAACTGTAGCCCCTTTAAAAAACGAACTGCTTTACCAAAAAGAACAAATAATAGAAAGGGTAAACGAAGCTTTGGGAGAAAAAATAATTAAGGAAGTAGTAATTAAATAAGAAAAGATTTTTTATTTTTTAATGATTGAATAAGCTTCCTCCCTTTTCAAAAAAACGATTTATATTTTTTTCAACAATTGCCTCTTTTTCAACTGGTGGCGCGTGGTGCGGTTTAATACGTGCATCAAATATCAGCGGGCCATTACAGCCCCAGTGTTTGTTTTGGGTAAAGCTACTAATCCCGTACAAATCATGCGAGGGATTGCAGCGGGTAAAAGTTGCCCACAAAAAATTATCAAGAGTATCACTTATAAAATTTGAGTTATCACAAACAATTATAAATGGATAATTTAATAATGAATCATTAATAGGCGATAATTGTGTATTCAGTTTATCGATTTCTTTATTTGCATTTTCGTAATTGGTAAATTTTTTTGTTTGCAATGCTATTACGCCAGGCATGATCAATTTGGGATTTTCAAACTCATTTAAATTGTTAAACTTGTCTGGAATTAAAGTTGCTAATTCTCTTATAGCATCTCCATAAGCTGCTAGCACTACTTTGCTTCCACTATTTAAAGACGTACCTGAATAATCAAGTGTATCAATGCTGGTATTTGTATAAAAATGAATATCTCTTTTTAAATTAATACGCTGTAGAATATAACATAGATATTCTACAATTTTATGGGTACTTAATTTAGCATTGTCATCAGCAGTAATAAATATAAATTTTGCTAAACTTAATTGACCGGTACCTAAAATATGATTTGCAATGGTTAAAATTTCGGATGGCTGTTTTGTTTGCGTATAAGGTGTGTATCTTTCACTACCAATTGCAAGCAACAAAGGATGAACGCCAGCTGCATCAACGGCATGTACTTCTTTAAGACCGGGTATATCTTTTTGAATGGCCCTGTTAGTCATTTTATGAATAAGCTTACCAAAACTGGTGTCCTCTTGAGGAGGTCTACCAACAACTGTAAAAGCCCAGATTGCATTTTTACGGGCGTAAACCTTATGAACTTTCATTACCGGAAAACTATGGGTAAGACTATAATATCCCAAGTGATCGCCAAAAGGGCCTTCTGGTTTATTTTCATTAGGATATACTTCTCCGGTTATTACAAAATCAGCATCAGTACTTATGCAAAAGCCATCTTTATAAACATATCTAAATCTTCTTTCGCCTAAAATACCAGCAAAAGTTATTTCGCTCATGCCTTCAGGTAATGGCATTACTGCTGCTACACTATGTGCAGGTGGGCCACCAATAAAAACACTTATTTTAAGTGGTAAACCTTTTTTGTTTGCTTTATTTTGATGCACGCCAATGCCACGATGTAATTGGTAATGCAACCCAATTTCTTTGTTTAATTTATAATCATTTCCAGATAGTTGAATACGATACATACCCAAATTTGAATTCATGATACCAGGATTTTCAATGTCTTCTGTATACACCTGTGGCAGAGTAACAAAAGCTCCTCCATCCATAGGCCAGTGCTGTATTAGGGGAAGATCTGAAATTTTTATTTCTTCAAATAAAACTGGTTTTTGTATTGGATTTTTTTTAGGCAAAGCTTTTAACGCAGCTAATCCTAGACGAAAATTTTTAATAGGGTTTTTTATTGCTTTTACAGGATTCTCTTTAAATTCAATTAATTGCTGTACATTTTTTAAAGTATTTCTAAATATAAACTCGCTTCGTTCAAGTGTGCCAAAAACATTAGATACAGCTCTAAATCTACTACCGATCACATTTTCAAACAACAATGCAGGCCCTCCTGCTTTATGAACACGAAGGTGAATGGCGGCCATTTCGAGATAAGGATTTACTTCTTCTTTAACACGAATAAGCTGCCCGTTTTTTTCCAGGTCTAGTAAACAATCTTCTAAAGATTTGTAAGACATGCGTAATTTTTATAAGGCAAATGTAAAGTAGAATAAAAAACTAAAGTGATTAAGTTGAAGGTTAGTCTCTAACAACTCAACTCCTAATAAACATTAAAACAAACTTCATTTCTTAAAAAATACACTGATTGTTATTTTTTCATATACATTACTTCTTTTACCAGTTTAACTGTACGAGGGATATCGGGTAAATAAAGTGCAACCAAATTGGGCGCGTAATGCATGGGTGCATCAGCAGAAGTTATTCTGCGTATGGGTGCATCTAAATAATCAAAACCTTCTTTTTGTATACGATAGGTAATTTCCGATGATACGGAAGCAAAAGGCCATTGTTCTTCTACTATAACCAGCCGATTAGTCTTTTTTACACTTTCCAATATGGTATACCAATCTAATGGACGAATAGTTGCTAGATCAATCACTTCAGCTTCTATGCCTTCTTTAGCTAATTCTTCAGCAGCACCTAGCGCTACTTTCATCATTTTATTAAATGAAACGATGGTTACATCTTTACCCTCTCTTTTAATAAAAGCCTTGCCAATGGGTAACAAATATTCTTCTTCTGGGACTTCCCCTTTTTCGCCATACATTACCTCGCTCTCCATAAAAATAATTGGATCATCGTCCCGAATGGCACTTTTTAATAAACCTTTTGCATCGTATGGATTAGAAACAGAGATAACTTTTAATCCGGGAATGTTTGCATAAAGTGACTCAAAAGCAGTTGAATGTTGAGCACCTAGCTGACCAGCACTTCCATTTGCACCTCTAAAAACAATTGGGCAACCAACTTGTCCTCCACTCATTGCCAGCATTTTAGAAGCAGTATTTAATATTTGATCTAAGGATAAAACTGCAAAATTCCAAGTCATAAATTCTACAATAGGTCGAAGTCCGTTTTGCGCTGCGCCTACTGCAATAGCCGTAAATCCAAGTTCGGCTATGGGAGTATCAATGATTCTTTTTTCGCCAAACTCTTCCAACATACCCTGACTTACTTTGTAAGCTCCATTATATTCAGCTACTTCTTCACCCATTAAAAAAACACGTTCATCTCTGCGCATTTCTTCTTGCATGGCTTCTCTTAAGGCTTCTCTAAAGGCAATTTGTCGCATTTGTGTATTTTAATTATGAGGATGCAAATTTATCTTATAAGAGGCAGATAAGCAAATTCATATTTATTTAAAATTTAGGAAATAAAAAACGACTTAAAAAGAGTCGGCTAAAGTATTTAATTTTGTAAGATTTAATTGAGTAACTCTTTTAATTTATCAATTAATTTATCACCAAATAAATTTTTTGCAATAATTCTGCCTTCTTTATCTAATAATAAATTAGAAGGAATTGCTTTTATATAATACTGCTCAGAAGTAGAATTTTTCCACCCCTGCAAATCACTTACTTGCTTCCATATTAAACCATCATCAATGATGGCTTTTTTCCATTTAGCAGCACCTTTTTCATTATCGTAGGAAACCCCAAAAATTTCAAACCCTTTTGTATTATATACCTGGTAAGCCTTTACAATATTTGGATTTTCTTTACGGCAAGGGGCACACCAGCTTGCCCAAAAATCTACCAATACATATTTTCCTCTTAAAGAGCTTAAACTTAATTTAACTGTATTTGTATCTAATTGAGTAATTTCTGGTGCTATTTGTCCAATGGCAATAGTCTTATAAATATCCAACATTTTTTTTACCTGCTCGCCAATGGCAGTATTTTTAATAGACGCGTGAAGTGCATTATATAATGGCTCTACCTCTATAGCTTCGGCATAATATCCAAAATTTTCGGTAATTGCCATTGCACTACGATAAGATTTTGGATTATTTAAAACAAATGATTTTATAAAACTTCTTTTCCTTTCTGTCATTAAAGACTCTAATTTATCAAGACTATCCAAAGCCGCCTTGTCCTTTTTTTTATTGGCTATATCATAAGCTGCATAGTATTTTTCTTCTTCTGTATTTACAGGTTTAAGAAAATCAGACAATTTCTTGTCATCCAAATTAAGGGCAGATCCGCTAATTACAAGATCTTTTAATTTATCACCGTCGCCACTTACATATAAATTGCCCGGCTCTACAAAAAATCTTAAGTTATCATCTTTATGGTCTTTCATGGTTATAAAAGCAGTTGCGGGTTTTTCCACATTGCCATTAAAAAGGAAAACGCCATTATCTATATTGGCAGAATCTTTTACAGTTGTGCTACTGCCATATACTGTTAAGAAAATTTTACCTGTTTTAACTTTATTAAATTTACCTGAAATGGTAAAAGCTGAATCTTGCTTTTGTGCATACGTGCTAAACGACAGTAACAAAAAAAGATATAAAAATATTTGTTTCATAAAAATTATTGATTGATTAAATAAGGTTAAATTTTAAACACTTTCAATAACAATCGCCGATGCTCCACCTCCTCCATTACAAATGCCTGCCGCACCATACTTTGCATTATTTTGTTTTAAAACATTAAGCAAGGTTACAATAATTCTTGCGCCACTGCAACCTAAAGGATGACCAAGTGATACTGCACCACCATTTACATTTACTCTAGTAGGATCTAGTTTCATACGTTTACTATTTTCAATTCCTACAACCGAAAATGCTTCATTAAGTTCCCAATAAGCAATGTCTTCCATCTTTAACCCTGCTTTGGCAACTGCTTTAGGCAAGGCTAATGACGGGCTAGTGGTAAACCACTCTGGAGCTTGCTCTACATCGGCATAGCTTAGTATTTTTCCAATTGGTTTTAAGCCCAGCTCATTTGCTTTTTCTTTACTCATTAATACCAAAGCTGCAGCGCCATCATTCATCGTAGATGCGTTGGCGGCAGTAACAGTTCCGTCCTTTTGAAAAGCCCCTTTTAATGTGGCTATCTTATCAAATTTTACATTAAAAGGCTCTTCGTCTTTAGCAAATAAAATGGTATCTCCGTTTCGTTGTGTAATTGATACGGGCACAATTTCAGTATCAAATTTACCAGATTCAATAGCAGCTTGACTACGTTTGTAGCTTTCTATGGCAAATGCATCCTGTTCTTCGCGACTAATACCACAAGTAGATGCACACATATCTGCTGCAATACCCATTGCTTTGTCATCATACACATCTGTAAGCCCGTCTTTGGCTAACCCATCTATGAAACTGGCGTTGCCGTATTTATTTCCCCAGCGCATAGTATCTACATAAAAAGGTACATTACTCATACTCTCCATTCCACCTGCAACAACAATATCTGCATCGCCTAATAATATACTTTGTGTTGCCTGAGCAATCGCTTTCATACCACTAGCACAAACTTTATTTATGGTAGTGCAATTTACTTCATTGGGTAAGCCTGCAAATTTTGCTGCCTGCCTTGCAGGTGCTTGTCCTAAGTTTGCTTGCATTACAGCGCCCATCAATACCTCGTTTACTAACACTGGATTTACATCTGCTTTTTCTAATGCGCCCTTTATAGCAAATGCGCCCAACTGCGTGGCAGTAAAACTTTTTAATGAGCCGCCAAAACTTCCAATTGGCGTACGAACAGCCGAAATAATAAATACTTCTTTCATATAACTTTTTATTTAATTTACAAAGGTAAGAATTATCAATTTAGATGTTAATTATTTGCTTAATTAAGCTTCCTTAAACTCAAGTAAAAAATGTGAATTTTAAAAAATTTAATCAAAAAAATTAAGAAAAATCAATAACTACTGTAATTTAATGCGTGGATCCACAACTCTGTATAGTACATCAGCAAAAAAGTTAATGAGAATAAAAATACAAGCACTTAATAAAACAGACCCCATAACTACTGGGTAGTCTAATTTTTCTAATGCATCTACTGTTATTTTACCAATACCTTTCCATCCAAAAATATACTCTACAAAAAAAGCACCTGCTAATAGCTCAGCAAACCAACCTGTAATAGCTGTTATTAGCGGGTTTAATGCATTGCGTAAAGCATGTGTATAAAGGATTTTATTTTTACTTAATCCCTTTGCATAAGCGGTACGAATATAATCCTGACTTAACACATCTAACATAGCACTTCGAGTTAGTTGAGTAATAATAGCAAGTGGCCTAATTCCTAAGGTAAATGCGGGTAGTATTAGGTTTTTAAGACTTAAATATTTTTCGCCGGTTATTTCATCCAAATCAAACCAGCTACCAGTTAAATTTAATCCAGTATAGGAATGAAGAACTACTCCAAAAATATAGGCAATGATAATTCCCATAAAAAAAGAAGGTGCTGATATACCAGTAATGCTAGAAAAAACAGCCGTTGTATCCAACCATGTTCCTTTTTTAACAGCAGCCGTTAATCCTAATAAAATACCAATAACAGTTGCACAAAACATGGCAGTAAAGGCTAAAATTAAAGTTCCTGGTAATGCTTCCATTAATACTTTGCCTACTTCTTTTTTGGTTTGATAACTTTTTCGCAGATAGGGAATCTTAATGCCAGCTTGATAAAATGCAGAGGTAATGCCTCCAATAAAAAAACCTTTAAGTTGTTTCTCTTCTATATCTATTTTAGTATGCACACATATCGGGGATACATCATTTATATATAATATAAACTGTTTCCATTTGGGCTGATCTAAATATAAATCCTTGCGAATATTATCCATTGTTTTTTTATCGCCAGTTTGGCCTACAATCATTCTTGCAGGATCACCAAACCCTTGAAACATAATAAAAACAAGTACTACGACGCCTAGCAGCACCAAAAGTGAATAAATGATTTTATTAAAAAAATAATTCAACAGTTAATATTTAAATGTTAAATATTATCAATTATTTAATTTAAAATAATCGATGGCAGAATGTTTACTTTTAATAACGGCTCCATTCATTAAAAATAAAGTTGGGTTAACTCTCGCAGCAGTTTTAATAGCTGTAGCATCGCAGGCTAAAATAATTAACCCCTTTATAGAAAATATTTTTTTTGCTGTTGTAGGATCAGAGGTGACTAAATAAACAGGCTCCTTTGTGTTGTAATAAAATTTATTAAAAGTAGCATACCAGGCATCTTTTGATTTATTAAAATCATTTGCTAAAATTAAAAAATAATCTCCCGAATTATTTAAAATCGCTTCGGTTGTATCATTCCCATTTTCAGTTTTTAAAATAAAATCATTTATAAGGGGTGTATTGTTTTTACCTTTTTCTATCAGAATTTGTTTTCTATCTACAAATTCCCAACTACTATCCGGTAGTGTAGTAACATTAAAATCTTTATTAACTCCATTTTTTTTATAAACGAATGAATAATCAAATTTATCAGGTATAGCATCTTTTGGCATTTTGCGAAGTTCCAAAATATTATTACCTACTTTAAAAGGCAGGCAATCTTTAACTGGTAAATGTTTTAATACATACCATTGCAAGCCCAAAACAGTGATAAGTGAAAATAAAAAAAATAAAATATTTAATGTATTTGAAAAAACAGGTTTTAGGTATTTATTACCATATAAGATTAAAATAACCAACGCCAATAGTACAATATCTTTTATAAAAGTTTGTATAGGTGTGAGTGGAATACAATCTCCAAAGCATCCGCAGGACCTTATTTTATCACTAAATAAAACATAACTAGTAAGAAAAGTGAAAAATAAAGTTAATAATAATAATAGCCAGGAAATCATTTTAGTTCTCCAGCCCAACAAGAGGGAAATGCCTAATATAACTTCAAGTGTAATTATTAAAATTGAAAATAATAAGGCCTGCTCATTTAGATAAATCATCAAGTTTTTAATTATTGTAATTGATGACCATACTTCAAAAAACTCTTGCATTTTATAGGCAAGACCTAATGGATCAATAGCTTTTACCAATCCTGAAAAAACAAATAAGCCCCCTACTAAAATACGGGCTGAGTTCACTAATAATTTCATGCCGATATTATTTATTTATTCATTTTTTATTGACCCTGCTTATTATATAAACGCTAAAACAGTTAATGAATTTTTTCCTCTATTAATATTAACCCAAAAGCAGCATAATTTATAATGTCGTAAAAATTGGCATCAATACCTTCACTTACGAGTGTCTTGCCGCTATTAAGCAATATTTGTTTTATACGCAAAATTTTGGCCAAAGTAAGGTCTATAAAACTTTCCTGACTCATCTCCCGCCAGGCCTCACCATAGTCGTGATTTTTATCTAGCATCAATTGCTTAGCAATTGCAATTTTTTCATTGTACAATTGTTCAACTATTTCATAAGACAATTCCTCTTGTTCCTCATCTTTAATATCAAGCTGAATTAATCCAATAATTCCATAATTTAATATGCCTTTAAGTTCACTTCTAATATCATCTTCTATTTTTTGCACTCCCGTTTGCTGAATAGTACGTATTCGCTTTGCTTTTATATAAATTTGGTCGGCTACAGAAATGGTTCTGTATACCCGCCAAGATGTGCCGTAATCTTTTGTTTTTTGCAAAAAGGTAATCTTACAGTCTTTTACTGCCTGATCGTATTGTTGGTTTGTACTCATTTGTCGTTGTGCATTTGTAACTTAGTGCGATTTTAGACCAAAAATAATTGAAAAAGATTTGATGAACAGCATAAACTGTAAAGGAAAATTAATTAATGTGTCACAGCCAATGGTTATGGGCATTATTAATGCCACACCCGACTCATTTTATGAAGGGCATCTAAAATTAAATACCGAGCAACTTATTCAATTTGCAGGACAAATGATTAATTCGGGTGCAGGCATTTTAGATATTGGAGGCATTAGTACTAAACCAGGCAGTAATCCTATTTCAATTGAAGAGGAAATAGATCGAGTTTTACCGGCTATAGAATCCATTCATTCAGTATTTCCCGAAATGGTTTTATCCATAGACACCCACAGCAGCAAAGTGGCTAAAGAAGCTGTAAAAGCTGGGGCTTCTATAATAAACGACATTAGTGCTGGAAATTTAGATGAGCAAATGATAGAAACTGTTGCCAGTTTACAAGTTCCCTATATTATTATGCACATGCAAGGCGTACCTTCAGAAATGCAAAAAAACCCTGTTTATAAAGAGGTAGTAAAAGAAGTTTTAGATTTTTTTATTTTAAAAATTGAATCTTGCAGTAAAGCAGGTATTAAAGATTTAATTATTGACCCAGGTTTTGGTTTTGGCAAGACTATTGAACATAATTTTCAGTTATTAAAAGAACTGTCTGCCTTAACTATTTTAAACAAGCCCATTTTGGTTGGACTATCTAGAAAGAGCATTATTTATAAAACCCTTAACGTTGCTGCGATAGAAGCTTTAAATGGCACTACTGTATTAAACACCATAGCTTTATTAAATGGGGCTAGAATACTGCGGGTACATGATGTTAAAGAAGCAACAGAAGCTGTAAGGCTCTTTAATGCATATAAAAAAGCGCCCTGAATAAATTCAGGGCGCATATAAATTAAATAAATTATTATATTATTTGTCAGCTTTTTTTTGGGTACTATCTAAATTTTGTCCTTGTTTCATTTTATCCATCATTTCTTCCTGCATAGCTTTTTGTTTAGCAGCATAAGCTTCTTCCGTAGTAACATCAATAACTTCAATATCAAAAATTAAATTTTCATTAGGCTTAATTTCACTGCCATTACCACTAGCCCCATAAGCCAGTACAGATGGGATATATATGGTTGCTTTAGTGCCTTTTTGCAGTTGCATTAAAGCATCTGTCCAACCTAATATTACACTGCCAATTTCCATCATATTAACGCTATAAGGCTGTACATGATTAAATTTAGGATCTATATTCGAATCAAAAACACGAGAGCTATCTAAAGTTTTTCCAGTGTAATTAACAACAACAATACTGTTGTTATTAATTTTTTCTCCGGTACCAGCTGCATTAATAGCTACATAAGTGCCCCATTTATTTGGTGTGGCTTTAATATTGTTTTTTAATAGATAATCGTTAATGATTTTTTTATCCATAACCAGTTGGTCTTTTTTACTAAGAAGCATTTTTTCAATCTCTACCATTTGCTTTTTGTACATTTTTGGCTTAGCTATAATTATTTCAGCTGCATTAGCACTATCAGCTTGTTCTTTCGTTTCAAAAATATTAAGCAATGAAACATGGGTATATAGATATTTCCCTTTTTGCATAAAAGGAGGCATTTCACTTGGCGAATTTTTAAATGCGGAGTCGCTTAGCAATCTTAGAACCAGACTATCGCCTTTTTTCATCTGGATTAAAATTTTAAAATAAGCAATAGGTGTA